>NZ_JAQREZ010000024.1:0-62204 GCF_028598715.1 Pseudoalteromonas sp. GABNS16E | reverse complement strand
ATGCTATGTTTATTCATGTTAGCCTCTGCTGTTTAGTTAATTGACAAACTAATTATGGCTCTGGCTTTGAATTAAGCTAACCCACGAAAAGCGGAGGCTAACACCGTGTGGGAGTCATTATGTCTATTGTATCGCTAGATACAAAAGTGATGACCGAATTATCTATTACTATGGCTGCACAAGGTGCAAAAAAAACACGCATCAGGCCCCAAAACGCAAGGGCTTACACTCGCAGCATGGGATGACTCATTTACCGATTCATTACTACGATTGCTGCAACTTGTAGGCAACCCTGTAGATATTGCGGTTTTAGGCGAAGGGCGACTGCGAGAATTATATTACGCCATATTAAACGGACAGGCAGGTAGTAGTGTGCACCAAGCCTTTGGCGTAGGAAACGACATAGCACGCTCAATTGATTATTTGGCATCTCGATTAGATGAAACCATAACCATAGACGATATGGCAGCAAAAATTGGCGTAAGTAGGGCAGTTTTGCATCGAAAATTTAAGGATGCGACCAGTATGTCGCCGATTCAATTTGTTAAATCTATGCGCTTAAATACCGCCGCGATGAAAATTGCAGCGGGTATGAACGTAAGTTCGGCGGCCATGTCGGTAGGCTATGTTAGCTCATCACAATTTAGCCGAGAATTTAAACGTATGTATGGGCAATCGCCAAAGCAGTGGAGCCAAGCAAAGGAGTTACCTCAGGAGCTTGTTGCGCAATCGATTGCTCAAACAGTTGATCAAACAACCAGCCTGAGGGATTGATCATGGATAATATAGTCATTTTTAGGGTTGTTGGTGCGGTATTAATTATTTTTAGCATAGTGTTAGCTGCCAACCCTGAGCTGATAAGCAATAAGCCAGTTCCTAATGATATTTTTAAGGCCGTAGAGCGCAGAATTTGGTGGGGGTTATTTATTGGTTTTGGCTTATTGCTGCAATTTCATCATCAGCTTGTACCTTGGCAAGCTAGCATAGCGGCAACACTGTCATCGTTACTCGTAGGACTATTAATTGCAAGGCTTATTGGCATTATGTTAGATGGCTCGGTAGCAAAACAGTGGCTGAATGTGGGTATTGAAATAGTGATACTGGCGCCTCTAATTTGGTGGTATTTAAAAGTACGCACTTAGTATCAGAGTTAAACCGCTATAAATCTTAGTATCGCCTTAGAGTGTAACGCTTAATACCTTTAAGGCATGATAAGCAAACAAAGGCGTTTACCCATGAGCTTTACTTTGAGTTAGCGCCATTTCTTCAGACCAAGGTACATAGAGTGCAGGAGTTAAGTTTTTATTATCGGCCAAAATTACTTTCGCGATTGGCCGTCCGAAATATTCAGTTGGCTCAAATGAGCAAATATCTTTTAGATTAATTGAAATATAACAATTTGCTTTTTTGATTAATAAAGCTGATTCATCCACACGTGCATGAACTGTTATTTGTAAGTTCATGTAAGGAACCATAGATACTATGTGTTCACCTAAGTGAAATCTGTCTCGCTCTATCTCATCTCCTATTGCTTTTAAATAGTTAATATATGCTTTCCAACGCTTTAAAATTAATAAGGTTAAAAATGAAATAAAACAAATTAGGCTTAAAAGAATCGAATGAAATACAGAAAATTGACCCAAATAATAAAATGCACCCGCCAGTATAAGCACAACAGCTAAATTTAATAATGACCACTTATTTGGCTGAAATTTTGAATGATTACTTTGCAAAATACATCCTTGAAGTTATGTGGTTTCTTACAGCGCTAACGCAGAAACCTCCTTAAATTATTATTCACTATTAATAGCAGGTTGTATGTTTTTTTACCACCTTTAGCCTGAGTCATATTTGATAACCAGAGATACAATTATATTAACTATTGCTATATTAAAAAAATCTTTTAACTAGGAGTCCCCCTTTTAATAGCAAAGCAGAAAAAAAAGCTAACTCCTCGCTTTGCTCTTTTACTTAGCCTATTACTCCCTCCAATAATTATTTTTTTAAATAATTGTGATTATTTCAGCGATACTGCGAATAACTAGATAAGGCGATTATGTGAGTACTATCGTGCAGCTAAAATGTTTATATAAATGTGTACAGGCTATGTTGCATTAGCCAAAGCGCCGCACTTTATTACTTTTAAAAACAGATGCATTAGCACTTAAACACAATGAAACTGTGATGAGCCAACTACGTGATGAGATTAATTTAGATGATGGATTTATGCGTAAATGAACACCAATAAAAAAGCACTGTTTGCTCAAACAATGGAGCAGCATAAAGGCATTATTTATAAAGTTGTTAACTCGTACTGTCAAAACCAACACAACAGGCAAGACCTAGCGCAAGAAATACTCACCACCATGTGGCTTGCTTATGATAATTACGACAAAGACTATAAGTTTTCTACATGGATGTACCGAATAGCACTGAATGTGGCGATTTCCTATTACCGCAAAGACAGTAAACGAGAAGATAAAGCCAATGAAAGTGAGCAGTGCATTGTGCACATAGCCGACCTATCAGCGCACAATGATAAAAGCGAAGAGGTTAAGCAGCTTTATGAATTTATAGCAAAGCTCGATAAGTTAAATAAAGCCATAGTATTGCTGTATTTAGAAGGCGAACCCCATCAAAGCATAGCGACGAGTTTAGGCATAAGTAAAACCAACGTCGCTACGCGAATTGGCCGCATTAAAGAAACACTAAAAAATCAATTTGAAAAACAGGGGGCTTAATATGAATTTAGATAACATTAAAAACACATGGCAGCAGCAAAATAGTATTAACGAATCGGCCATTACAATAAACCAATCACTGCTGAGCGAAACAAAAGTGAATAACAAAATGAAAGAGCTTAATGCTATGAAGTGGGCACGTATTATTGAAAGCGCAGCCTTCTTTTTTATTATTGTTTTATTGGGGCAGTATATTGCAAATAACTTTAGTGTTTCAGCGCCTTCAATATCTGCGTTGATACTGAGTGTATTTTCCATTGCTGGCCTTGCGGGTAATATTGGCCAAATAGTGCATATTGCTAACGTTGATTATGCAAAGCCAATTAGCCAAGTTCAAAAAGACATTTATTGCCTTTGCTCACATAAATTACAACTAACTAAGTTGTTATTTATGTCTGCCCCTTTTTATATGGCTTATGTTTTTATTGGGTTTGATGTGTTATTTGAAATTGACTTATTTGCACACCTAAAGCAACACATGGTTTGGTTTTATAGCGTGTCATCGCTTCTACTTTTAATAGCCACTGGCTGCGTATTAGCTAAACTAAACTACACAAATATCGCAACTCCTTGGGTTAAATGCACCATTGCATTTATTGTCGGTGAGCGTTTAGTAAATATAGCGCAATTTATAAATAGTATAGAATCAACAGACAGCTAAATTATTAGCTGTCTTACTTTTAGAATATCTAAAAGATAGTTATTCGAGGTTAGTCCGTTTTTTCTTTAAACTCACACAAGTCTTCAATAATACAGCTGCCACATTTAGGCTTACGGGCAACGCAAGTATAGCGTCCGTGTAGTATTAACCAGTGGTGTACGTCTACTTTAAATTCTTTAGGGACAACCTTTTCAAGCTTTTGCTCAACGGCGACTACATCTTTGCCCATCGCAAATTTGGTGCGGTTTGAAACACGAAAAATATGCGTGTCTACGGCAATGGTCGGCCAGCCGAAAGCTGTGTTGAGCACTACATTTGCGGTTTTTCGGCCAACACCGGGTAGGGCTTCTAGAGCTTCGCGGTTCTCGGGAACAATGCCGTTATGTTGATCAACCAATATTTGGCACATTTTGTACACGTTTGCGGCTTTTGAATTAAATAAGCCAATGGTTTTTATATAATCGCGAAGCGCATCGTGGCCAATATCTAAAATGGCTTGTGGCGTATTAGCAACCGGAAATAATTTACGGGTGGCTTTATTTACCCCTACATCGGTGGCTTGTGCAGAGAGCGTAACGGCTACTAGTAGCTCAAATGGGCTTGAATATTCAAGCTCGGTTTCTGGATGCGGGTTTTGCTCGCGCAAGCGCGAGAGTATTTGGTGACGTTTTTCTTTATTCATGCAACTTAAAACGCATTAGCTAATAGCGTTAATGCGTTTTCCCCTTAAGTTAAGCTAGTAACACGTGCGCGTGGGCCTTTTTCGGCTTCTGGCGGCGTTACTTGTTTTGATTTTATTTGTGCGTCAATAACATTTTTTGCTGCTATTAGCAGCCCAAGCCCTAAAAAGGCGCCGGGTGGTAAAATAGCGAGTAAAAACTGGCTATCGAAACTAAATATTTCCAAGCGTAGGCTTTGTGCCCATGGCCCTAGGAGCAAATCGGCTCCATCGAATAATGTACCTTGGCCTATCAGTTCGCGCATTGCACCGAGCACTAACAGTACGGCCATGAAGCCTAAGCCCATCATTAGGCCGTCGAATGCAGACAGGTGCACAGGGTTTTTAGAGGCATACGCCTCTGCACGGCCAATAATGGCGCAGTTAGTTACTATTAGTGGAATAAATATGCCTAATGATTGATACAAGCCAAAGGTGTACGCATTCATAAGTAGCTGAACTATGGTCACAAAGCCTGCAATAATCATTACAAATACCGGAATACGAATGTCTTTAGGCACCCAATTACGCACAACTGAAACAGTAATATTAGAGCCTACTAAAACTAATAAAGTGGCTAACCCTAGGCCGAGCGCGTTGGTTACAGTTGATGTTACAGCTAAAAGCGGGCATAAACCGAGTAGCTGCACTAGCGCGGGGTTATTAGCCCATACGCCTTCTTTGTATAAGGTTTTTAACTCACTCATTGTGTTACCTCTTGGCAAGCATTAGGCTGTTTAAAAATGGCGTCAAAGTTAGTTTTTGCAAATAATACGGCATTTTTTACCGAGCCTACCACGGCGCGAGGGGTAATTGTTGCGCCGGTAAATTGGTCAAACTGGCCGCCATCCTTTTTTACCGCCCAACGGGCATCGTCTTCACTTTGAACCGTTAAATCGTTAAATGTAGTGATCCACAGCGACTTTTTAACTTCTACTTTATCGCCTAAGCCGGGCGTTTCTTCGTGCTTAGTAGTACGAACGCCGGCAATGGTGCCATCAGCAAGTACGGCGGTTAATAAGTTAATATCGCCACTGTAACCACTAGGTGTTACGTGTCTTATTACAAGTGCAACAGGTTGCTGATTTTTATAAGCGCGGTAAATAACTTGCTCGGGGTATGGACCAAGTTGTTCGTCGCTCATACTTACGCAATTTGTATTGAGCTGATTATCGTAGCTGCTTGGGTTTAATACCTCTTGTAATTGTGAGGTTAATTGCAAGCGTTCTTGCTCGGCAATTTTATCGGCGGTAAAGGCATCAATTGAGGCAACTAAGCCTGTTGTTATCAGTGCAAAGGCGGTTAATATCGCGCCATTTTTAGCCATTGATGAAATAATCATTTTACTGCTCCGTGGCCATAAGTGCGTGGTTGGGTGTAGTAATCAATCAGCGGTACAGCAATATTAATTAATAATACACTAAAGGCTACCGCATCAGGGAAGCCACCAAAGGTGCGAATTAAATACACCAACAAGCCAATTAACGCGCCATAAATTAAGCGCCCTTTATTGGTAGTTGCAGCCGAGACAGGATCGGTGGCGATAAAAAATGCGCCCATCATGGTCGCGCCACTTAATAAGTGAAATACCATACCCGGCTCGATACCCGGTGCGGCAATATAGCCAATGGCACTGCACAGCGCTAGTGAGCCTATAAAGCTTACTGGAATATGCCAGTTTATAATTTTAGCTTTTAAAAGGTATAAACCACCGGCTAAAAAGCCTAGGTTAACCCATAGCCAACCAAGCCCAGCCCATTGAGAAAAAATCGGTTTTTGCATGCTTTCGCTAACAGTTAGACCATGTGCTACATCGGTTTTAACTGTATCAAGCGGTGTGGCCATGGTGAGGCCATCAACGCCGGCACGGACTTGATCAACACTAAAGCCCAGAGCGGTAAAATCGGTAAATATAAGGCGTAATTGGTCAATAAAGCCAATTGGGGCATTAAGTAAATCGGTAACGGGTAACCAAGCGGTCATTTGCACCGGAAACGAGACTAAAAGTAGTACGTATGCGGCCATTGCTGGGTTAAATAAGTTAAAGCCAAGCCCACCATAAAGTTGCTTTACAATCACAATGGCAAATAAACAGCCAATAATAATGACCCACCAAGGCGCCAGCGGCGGAATACTCAGTGCTAACAGCACACCAGTAAGCCAAGCACTACCATCACTCAATGCAGGCCAAACAGGGCGTTTACGCATTAACATAATGGCTGCTTCAAATATGCTTACAGCAACAAGTGCCAGTACTAACTGAATAAGTACGCCAGTCCCAAAAAATACCACTTGCGCTATTAGCCCAGGAATACACGCAGCAATTACGGTTAGCATTAATCGCGTTAACGACTTATGGCTATGGTTGTGCGGCGAACTGGCCATGCTTAATTTCATGACTGATCATTTCCTTCTTTTTGTAACTTTTTAGCTTTGGCGCGCGCTATTGCGGCGGCCACGGCGGCTTTTTTCTTCTCTGCTGCAGTTTGCTCAGAGGCCGTTTTCTCAGAGTTTGAACCGCTGCTGGTTTGTGGCTCATTGCTGTGTTCAGCTGTGCTGTGTTCACTTGCTGCTGATTGCTCTGCTTCTTTAGCGGCTTTTTTTGCTTTAGCACGGGCAATAGCAGCAGCTACGGCCGCTTTTTTGTCATCAGCAGGAGAGCGTGTTTGTGAGTTTTCAGGCTCAACTTCACCTGTTTGCTCAGCAGCACTTGGTTCATCTGATTGCTGGGCTTGCGCAGCCGCTTTAGCGGTTTTTTTAGCTTTAGCACGCGCAATAGCAGCAGCTACCGCTGCTTTTTTATCATCTGCGGGCGCGGGGGCTTCATTGCTTTGTGGCTCTGCATTTTGCTCAGCTTGCGCCGCTTTTTTAGCTTTAGCACGCGCAATAGCAGCAGCTACTGCTGCTTTTTTGTCATCAGCTGGGGTGGGAGCTTCATCGCTTTGTGGCTCTGCACTTTGCTCAGCTTGCGCCGCTTTTTTAGCTTTAGCGCGAGCAATAGCAGCAGCTACCGCAGCTTTTTTATCATCAGCTGGGGCGGTTGCTTCATCGTTTTGTGGCTCAGCATTTTGCTCAGCTTGCGCCGCTTTTTTCGCTTTAGCGCGGGCAATAGCAGCAGCTACGGCTGACTTTTTATCATCAGGTGCTGGTGATGACTCGCCCTCGGCAGCTTTTTGTTCTTTATATTTACGTGCTTTTTCTTTACGTAGTGCACGCTCTTTAGCTACTTCACTGTTATCTGGCTCTAGCTCTTCACCTTGCTGTTTTTTTGCTTTGGCGCGGGCAATTGCAGCGGCTACAGCTGATTTTTCATCGCCATCCGATGATTTGCTCTTAACGCGGGCAAGGGCATCCGCTACTTTTTGCTTTTCATCTGATGTTTTTGCCGCTGGTTTACGTTTATGGCGGTTTTGACGTTCTTGTTGCTCGCGCTCTAGGCGTTCTTTACGGGCGTCAAAGCGCTCTTTTGCTCTATCGGCTTTAATTTTTTCGGCTTGTTGCTCTTTTATTTCTACTTTTGCTACGCGGTAATACTGCACCAGTGGAATTTCGCTTGGGCATACATACGCACACGCACCACATTCAATACAATCAAATAAGTTGTGCTCTTGTAATTTGTCGTATTCTTTTGATTTTGCAAACCATTGTAATTGCTGTGGTAATAACGAAGCAGGGCAGGCATCTGCACAGGCACTACAACGTATACAGGCTTTTTCAGGCCCAGGCTCAGCCAGCTCTTTATGATCGGGAGCTAAAATACAGTTGGTGGTTTTAATTACCCCAATACGCACAGTCGGTAAGGTAAAGCCCATCATCGGCCCGCCCATTACAACGCGCTGCTGGGGTACGGGTGAAAAACCTTGGCAATCAAGCAGGTGCTTAACTTCGGTGCCTAATAATGCCCATACATTACCCGCATTATGAATGGTGTTACCTGTTACTGTAACAACGCGTTCAATAAGCGGTTTACCTTCGTACACTGCCTGCTGCACAGCAAACAAAGTTCCTGTGTTGTGTACTAAAATACCAATATCGGCAGGAATACCGCCACTGGGTACTTCACGGTTTGTAAGTAATTTAATTAATTGTTTTTCGCCACCCGATGGATAAACAGTAGGCACCGTTTGAATAACAATATTGGCGTTGTGCTCTGCGGCACTTTTCATAGCCGCTATGGCTTCGGGCTTATTATCTTCAATGCCAACAATACACAGTGTCGGATTTAAAATTTGTTGCATTAACTCAATGCCTTGCACTACTTGCTTGGCATGTTCACGCATTAACACATCGTCGGCTGTTATGTATGGTTCGCACTCAACAGCATTAACAATTAAAAACTCAATAGGTTGTTTAATATCGGCTTTTACATAAGTAGGAAAGCCTGCTCCACCCATACCACTTATACCTGCTTGATGAATTATATCGACTAATTCATCGTGGCTAAGCTCACTTGGGTTAGGTGTTGGGGTTAGTTCGCACCATTGATCTTTGCCATCAGGCTCAATAATAATACTTAGCTCAGGTAAAGCCGATGGATGCGCCGAAGGCATAGAGGCAATGTCTGTTATGGTGCCAGAGCTGGGCGCATGTACAGGCACAGACCAATTCGCAACGGGCACGGTAAGTGCTTGGCCTTTTAATACCTGTTGGCCTTTTTCTACAATTAATTTACCGTTAGCACCAATGTGCTGTTTAATTGGTACAACTAACTTATCAGGTAGAGGAAGCCTAGCAATACGCGCACTGTTAGAGAGTGTTTTTTGTTGTGGTGGATGCACGCCGCCCGGGAATGCCCAAACAGTGCCTTTTTTAATTTGTTCAAGTAACTTTTCCACTCAAACCTCTAATCTATTTGCGTGACAGGAATAGCATCAAGTTGCCATTTCCAGTTTTGTTTTGTTTCGGCTACAGGCAGCATATCAATGCAATCTACAGGGCAGGGCTCTACACATAAATCGCAGCCGGTACATTCTTCTATTAGTACAGTGTGCATTTGGCGTGTAGCACCGACAATGGCATCCACAGGGCATGCCTGAATACACTTAGTACAGCCTATGCACTCGTCTTCGCGAATATAGGCCACTGTTTTTATCGGCTCTGCTTGTTCGCCACCGGCAAGCGGTTTAGGCTCTACGCCCATTAAATCGGCCAGCTTTTTAACCGTTGCTTCACCGCCTGGTGGGCATTTATTAATTTCATCCCCGTTGGCAATTGCCTCAGCGTAGGGGCGACAGCCCGGATAGCCACACTGGCCACACTGGGTTTGCGGTAAAATGGTATCTATTTGCTCAACAATTGGGTCGCCTTCTACACGAAAGCGAATAGCTGCAAAGCCTAAAATAAGTCCAAAAACAAGCGCTAGCGAGCCAAGCGCTATCAAGGCATACATTAAGGTCATATTAAAACTTCACTAATCCGGTAAAACCCATAAACGCCATCGACATTAAGCCGGCGGTGATCATGGCTATTGAGGCGCCTTTAAACGGGGTAGGAACATCTGCAGCAGCAAGGCGTTCGCGCAGCGCTGCAAATAATACAAGTACTAATGAAAAGCCAACGGCTGCGCCAAAACCATACACGGCCGATTGTAAAAAGGTGTGATCTTCTTTTATGTTAAGAAGCGCAACACCTAATACCGCACAGTTAGTGGTGATCAGCGGTAAAAATATACCCAGTAAACGGTATAGAGTCGGGCTAGTTTTACGCACAACCATTTCGGTAAATTGCACCACAACGGCAATCACTAAAATAAAGCTCATGGTGCGTAAAAATTCGATATCTAGCGGCGCTAAAATATATTGATTAACTAAATAGCTTGTAACAGAGGCAAGAGTAAGCACAAACGTGGTTGCTAAAGACATACCAATAGCGGTATCAAGCTTGCCTGATACACCCATAAATGGACATAAGCCTAAAAATTGTACTAATACAAAGTTATTAACTAGAACTGTTCCAATCAATAACAAGACATATTCTGTCATGTGTGCCTCGCGCTATTAAAATCCTGTGTATTATCCTTTTTTCTGCCCCGATAAACAACATATGCGAGTCGTTATCAGTTAAATAAACACAGTAAAATAATTAAGCGATCACAAAGCTGTAAAATTTATGTGATTTTAAAGTAAGCGAAAAATTAAACAGTTAAATGCAAAAAAGAGCACATGTGCTCTTTTTTACTTTCATTAAGGGGAGGTGCTAAATATCTTTAGGTTTTTCTATGTAATAACCTTGTACGCCGTCTAGGCAAAGCGTTTCTACTATGTGTTTTTCTTCTTGGCTTTCAACGCCCTCTGCAAACACACTCACACCAATGCGGTGGGCTAAATCAACCATTAGGCGCATAAAGTATTGATTGTTTTTATCATCCTCGAGGCCGCGGGTGTAACTGGCATCCATTTTAATAAAGTCTGGTTTTAAATCACGGAAAAACTTAAACGACGTTAGTCCTACACCAAAACGTTCAACCGTTACGCGGGAACCTACGCGATGCACCATATCAATAAAACGTTTACTTGCTTTAATATTTTGCTGTAGGCCAAACTCACTTACTTCAAATACTAATTTAGAGGCTATATGTGTATCTTTTAATAAGCGGCGTTCTAACCAAATAACAAATTGATCGTTATGTGCACTTGAGGCGGTTACATTCAGGCCAAAAAACTTTTCAGAGAGGTTACGGCTTTTAATTTTTTCAAGTGACGAGTCAATAATTAAGCGGTCAATTTCTATGGCCATATCGAGTTTTTCAGCCATGGCTAAAAACGAGGCCGTAGGGAGCACTTGGTTATCTTCGGTTTTAAAGCGCACTTGTATCTCTGCATACGCCTTAATGCTTTTACCCAGCGGCATAATATTTTGCATTACTAAGTGAACACGTTTTGATTCAATCACTTCGTTAATCACTTTACGCCAGTTTTGGTTACCAAACCCAGCACTTACATTATTAACTAAATCGGTTTCACGCTGCACATGCCATGCATTTACTTGCTTAGATTGCGCCATGCTCATTGCGTTATCGACAACCGATAATAACTCACCCAGCGGTTTGCCTTTTTCGTAGCCCACAATACCTGTGTTAGCCACAGAGCTTAGCTCTTGATTTTGTTGGTATTGAGTAAAGCGCGATTGCAGGTTTTCACCAAAACGCTCTGCTTCTTTAAGTGGGGTATTGGGTAGTACAATGGCAAAGTCTGAGCTATTTAGCCTAAATACTTGGCTGCCAGTGTAAGTGCCGCTTATATGCTTAATTATATCCGCCACACCTTTAACGTAGTCATCACCTTTTTGGTAGCCACGGCTTTGGTTTATAGTTTGCAGCTCACTACAGCGTACAAGCGCTAACGAACCAAACGTACTGCGCTCACTGTTTTCGATGTGTTTTTCGTAATATTCAACAAACATATTACGGTTACCTAATTCGGTAATTACATCTTTATAGGCTTCTTGTTTGATACTTAGGGCAGCGTTTTGAATATCATCATTTTTATTTTTTAAAAAATGAGAAAGGCGATTAAAGCTCGGGACTAAATCTTTTCCAAGCTTTTTCATTTTACTGGCATCAAGTGCGGTGTCTAAGTCGTCGCCAATTTGATTTTGGTTAATATAAATGTCTATTACATCGGCAACGGTCATGCTGATATTTTTATTTAAGCTATGAAAAATAGACTTCATTAATATGATAGGAATAATCACTAAAAAAGCAGAAATAAATATAACTATAAATAAAGAGGTTTGTAGCTGCTGCGCTAAACGTTTAATGTTGAGGGTAAATTCTACTTTTATATCTGCAGCGTCGTTAACGGCAAACTGTGGGCGAACCGAATTAAAGCTAGATTGAATAAATTCAGCAAACATGGGCAGCTGGGTAGGGGAGTTAACTGAAAATACCTCAGCCCCTTGGTAATCTCTTAGTATAAAGCTTGAAAACGTTTTACCATCGCCAATCGCTTTTTTTATACTTTCAGGCGAAAGCTCATCACTTGTTAAGCTGTTAATGTAACGTGTTACGCTGGTTTGCGCTGAAGTTTGTGCTTCACTTACCGCATTATTAAAGCTTACAGATATGAAGTAGCTTCCAGCCGCAACACATACAAGCCAAGACAGGATTTGTATAAAAATAAGTTTTTTAAAGCCAGCCATGTTATCAATCTTTTAATAGTTCTAAAGGAAAGGAATCAGGTCCTTGATCATTCAACTAATAGCAACACATTAGAATAGATATATGTTTTAGTTATAAAGCAGAAGAGTAGTGGAAAATTACTGAAATGTCTATGAAATTCTTATGATTGGCTCCCCCTCCCCGACTCGAACGGGGGACCTGCGGATTAACAGTCCGTCGCTCTAACCAACTGAGCTAAGGGGGAACAAATAGAGATGTAATTTTATGATTTGGCTCCCCCTCCCCGACTCGAACGGGGGACCTGCGGATTAACAGTCCGTCGCTCTAACCAACTGAGCTAAGGGGGAACTACATCATAAACATAAACTTGGCTCCCCCTCCCCGACTCGAACGGGGGACCTGCGGATTAACAGTCCGTCGCTCTAACCAACTGAGCTAAGGGGGAATCGTTTATGATTGAAAAACTTGGCTCCCCCTCCCCGACTCGAACGGGGGACCTGCGGATTAACAGTCCGTCGCTCTAACCAACTGAGCTAAGGGGGAAGCGTCATGCCTTTCAACGGGGCGAAATATTAATGATGGAGCCGCAAAGTGTCAACATATAAAAGTCATAAATTTAAAAAAGAAGTTTATTCGTTGTTTTTATGTTCGATCTGCGCATTTTATAACTCTATTTATGCAAAACACGGCGGTAAATCTCTATTTAGACTCACACCAATGTGAAAAAAACAGCGCCGATAAAATAGCCATTGTTTAATTTATGTGTAAAAAATGCCGCTGAGACAAAATTTATCGCGGCAAATCAGTAAATTTGTATTTAACCTGGTTGTCATAAAACCGAGTATAAATTTAGCTAGCAGATCTTTTTAAAAAATCCAGCAGGGTAGTTTTTTCGTATTACGGTATTTAAGAGGGGTTAAACTAATAAAGCCGTGGCTGAAAACTTTATTTTAAAAAGCTGTACAAAAACAAAACAATCAATAAGTTGCTAAATATTTCCGTTAACTAATTAAGTCACTTATAGCTGTATTAGGCACAAAGATTTGGCTTAGCTTAATTTTTTGTTTGCAAGCATTGATAAGTTTTTAACTTTAACTTTGAGTAAAGGTTGGACCTGAGCTGAATTTTAGCCAGCGCGCAAGCCTTTATAAATGCGGGCTGAGCTGAGTTATCCACGGTTTCTGTGGATAACTCTGTTTATGAAACTTTAAGAACACTGTCCCGACCAGAGTTTTAGGGCGCTACAACGATTTCAAGCTTTTAAAACGATTTTTTTATTACTATAAAAAACATAGGGTTATAAATGCATGCTGAATTACCATGCAACGATGAGTAAATTAATTCGTTACGATAAAGATTAATACCGCGCTGTGTAAAAATTCAGCGAATTTGCAGGGGTTAAATGTTAAAAAAGTAATAAAAATGTTCACTTATTGTTTTTTGGCGCTCTAAGGGCGTATTTGTGCACAAATGCTTAAAAATTCAACTTTAGCTATTTTTTTAATTGTTGCTTTATTATTAGTATGAAATCCATTGATAAATCCGTGGCTTGAATTGCTATGATGCTTTAAAATGGCTCGCTCAGTAAAAGAGGCTTATTTATTCCATGCGCGAAACTTCACATTCTCAATCACGCCCAGATTTACTTAACGATCCCATCTTGCCTACATTGAAAAAAATGACCATCCCGATGATATTTGGCATGGTCACGCTAATGATGTTCAATATAGTCGATACATTTTTTATCAGTATGTTGGGCACAGAGCCCCTTGCGGCGGTAAGCTTTACGTTTCCGGTAACCTTTACGGTAATAAGCCTAGCCATAGGTTTAGGTATTGGTACATCAGCGGTGATAGCGAAAGCCTTAGGCAGTAATAAAATAGAAGAGGCGCGTTTTGATGCCAGTGTGTCGCTTATTGTGGCGCTACTATTAGTTATTTTACTTTCGTTTATTGGATATTTACTAATCGACCCAATATTCACTTTATTAGGGGCCGGACAATTAGTGCTGCCACTTATTCATGAGTATATGAATATTTGGTTTATTGGTAGCGTATTTTTAATTACCCCCATGATAGGTAATTCGGTATTACGAGCCAGTGGCGATACTAAAACACCCAGCATAGTAATGGGTGGGGCAGGGCTTATTAATGCCATACTCGATCCTATTTTAATATTTGGCTGGGGCCCAGTACCGGCATTAGGCATTCAAGGTGCCGCTATTGCCAGTGTTATTGCCTGGGGCGTAGCGGTTATTATTATTTTATATGTGCTGGGCGTTAAAAAGCGGCTATTAAGCTTAAAAGCCGGTAATCAAACTGCGGCAAGTGCAATTAAAAAAGTACTTAAAATAGGTTTACCCGCAGCGGGGGCTAACATGCTTACCCCAGTAGCAATGGCTGTGATGACCGCACTCGTTGCCAATCATGGACCCGAAGCGGTTGCCGCTTTTGGTGTGGGCAGCCGTATTGAATCAATTGCCAGTATTTTAGTGCTGGCCTTGTCGATGACATTGCCTCCTTTTGTTAGCCAAAACTTTGGGGCGGGTAAATTAGGCCGCGTAAAAGAGGCGTACATTGGTACGCTTAAATTTGTGATGATATGGCAATTTGCTATTTATATTTTACTCATTGCGCTGTCAGGGGTAATAAGCCAATTATTTGGTAAAGAACAAGCTGTAATCGATGTTATAAAGCTCTTTATATACACCATACCGCTAAGTTATGGTTTTCAAGGGGTGATCATTTTATCAAATTCATCGTTTAATGCTTTACACAAACCGATGAATGCATTGTTTTTAAGTATTATTCGTTTGTTTGTGTTTTATCTGCCTTTTGCTTATGTAGGCAGTATGCTAGGTGGCTTGATTGGTTTATTTATAGGCGCTGCAATCGGTAATGTATTCACAGGGTTAGTCGCGTACAAATGGTTTGTAAAAGAGCTAGATGCAATATGCAGTAACACGGTAACGGAGTAAATGAATGAGTGATCACTTTGAGCTAAAGTCACAATTTAAACCCGCGGGCGACCAACCCACAGCGATTAAACAGCTTGAAGAAGGCTTAGAAGCCGGGCTTGCGCATCAAACCTTACTCGGTGCCACAGGTACAGGTAAAACGTTTACCATGGCCAATATTATTAGCGATTTAAATCGCCCAACAATAATAATGGCGCATAATAAAACACTTGCCGCGCAGTTATATGGAGAAATGAAAGAGTTTTTTCCTAATAATGCAGTTGAGTATTTTGTATCTTACTACGATTACTACCAGCCAGAAGCCTACGTGGTTGCCAGCGATACGTTTATAGAAAAAGATGCCTCTATTAATGAGCACATAGAGCAAATGCGTTTAAGTGCTACTAAGGCATTGCTTGAGCGCCGCGATACCATAATAGTGGCTTCTGTGTCGGCTATTTATGGTTTGGGCGACCCCGACTCATACATGAAAATGATGCTGCTTTTAAAAGTAGGCGAACAGGTCGACCAACGCGATATGCTGCGCCGCTTAGCGGAGCTGCAATATACCCGTAACGACATTGACTTTAGCCGTGGTACTTACCGTGTACGTGGCGAAGTTGTTGATATATTTCCTGCCGAGTCAGACACCTATGCAGTACGCGTAGAAATGTTTGATGACGAAATAGAGCGCCTTAGTATTTTTGATCCCCTTACTGGTGCGGTAGAAAAACACATAGTTCGTGCCACTATTTACCCTAAAACGCACTATGTAACGCCACGCGAAAAAATTCTTGATGCCATAGAAAAAATAAAAGCCGAGCTTAAAGAACGCAGAGCGCAATTATTAAGTGCCAATAAATTAGTAGAAGAGCAGCGCATAGCGCAGCGTACTCAATACGACATAGAAATGATGACCGAGCTTGGTTATTGCTCGGGCATAGAAAACTACAGCCGTTATTTGTCGGGGCGTACACCGGGCGATCCACCACCCACATTACTCGATTATCTTCCTGATGATGCATTGATGATCATCGATGAATCGCACGTAACCGTATCGCAAATTGGTGCCATGTATAAAGGCGATAGAAGCCGTAAAGAAAACCTAGTTGAATATGGCTTTAGAATGCCATCGGCGATGGATAACCGCCCATTGCGCTTTGAAGAATTTGAAGCCATAGCACCGCAAACGATTTATGTATCGGCAACGCCGGGTGATTTTGAGTTAGAGCGCAGCGCAGGCGAAGTAGCAGAGCAAGTTATACGCCCAACTGGCCTGTTAGACCCAGAAATAGAAATACGCCCAGTAGGCACTCAAGTAGATGATTTACTCTCAGAAATTTATAAATGTGTAGAAAAAGGTGAGCGAGTACTGGTTACTACGCTTACCAAGCGCATGTCTGAGGATTTAACCGATTACTTAAGCGAGCACAATGTAAAAGTACGTTACCTGCACTCAGACATAGACACAGTAGAACGCGTTGAAATAATTCGTGATTTACGCGCCGGTGTGTTTGATGTGTTAGTGGGTATTAACTTATTGCGAGAAGGCTTAGATATGCCAGAAGTGGCGCTAGTTGCCATTTTAGATGCCGATAAAGAAGGCTTTTTACGATCAGCACGTTCGCTTATTCAAACCATTGGCCGAGCTGCTCGCCACCTCGATGGGCGCGCCATTTTATATGCCGATAAAGTAACTAAATCGATGGAAAAAGCGATTAGCGAAACCCAGCGCCGCCGCGAAATACAACACGCCTTTAATATAGATCACGGCATTGAGCCGCAAGCCTTGGTTAAAAAGATCACCGATATTATGGATGTGGGCGAAGAAGCAGCACCACAAGATAACCTTAAGCTGGTACGTAAAGAGTCTAAAAAAATACTCAGTGCGAAAGAAATTGCCACACAAATTAAACAGCTTGAAAGCAAAATGCATGCTTATGCTAGCGATCTTGAATTTGAAAAAGCCGCGTCTGTACGCGACGAAATACACGAACTACAACAACAGTTGATTAACTAAATGACACCCGATTTTTCGCCCCTAATAAGCGCGCTTGAAGATGCGCCATTACTACAAAACGAACTATGCCGCGTATTTCATGGCCGCGGCCATAGCGTGGCATCGCTAAGCCATATTAATTTAGACTTTTATCCGCCAAGCTTGTTTTTAATTTCGTACGATGAAATTGACGAAGCCACGTTAAATACACTGACCAGTACCCTTTGGGCGTGGGCGCAGCAGCATCACCCTGAATTAATATCTGCATTGGTGTATCAACAGCGCGCGGGTGTACAAAGCAGTAATCGTTTAGTGCATGGTAATCTTC
Organism: Pseudoalteromonas sp. GABNS16E; assembly: GCF_028598715.1. Classification (NCBI taxonomy): domain Bacteria; kingdom Pseudomonadati; phylum Pseudomonadota; class Gammaproteobacteria; order Alteromonadales; family Pseudoalteromonadaceae; genus Pseudoalteromonas; species Pseudoalteromonas sp. GABNS16E. The sequence goes on along the minus strand of NZ_JAQREZ010000024.1, from coordinate 44,682 downwards.
CCTCGCCACATGTGGTAAAAGAAAACGGCATTGGTTTTTTAGTGGATTTAACAAGCCGCCAAAACACCGGAATATTCCCCGATATGCGAAGTGGGCGTGAGTTTGTCTCTGCCAATAGTAAACATGCAAAAGTACTTAATTTGTTTTCATACACGTGTGGTTTTTCGCTTGCGGCAATGCAAGGCGGGGCTGATCACGTTATGAACATGGATATGAGCAAAGGCGTACTTAAAGTAGGTAAGCAAAACCACCAACTTAATGGTTTTGAGCGCGGAGTGAGTTTTTTACCGCACGATATTTTAAAGTCGTTTGGTAAATTAAAAAAAGCAGCGCCGTTTGATTTAATTATTGTAGACCCGCCAAGCTTTCAAAAGGGCAGCTTTATTCTAACTAAAGATTATCAAAAGGTGCTGCGCAGATTGCCCGAACTACTGTGCGATACCACACAGCTTTTATTATGCGCTAATAGCCCAGAGCTTAGCGAAGATGCGTTTAAAGCTTTAATAAACGAGCACACCCAAGGAGCAATAGAATTTGTTGAGCGCCTTGCACCAACGGCCCGTTTTGTAGAAGTAGACAGCAATAAAAGCTTAAAAGCGTTAGTGTATAAAACGGCGCATACCGCAACTTATACCAATTCGCAATAATACTTAATCATTTTAAGGGGCTAAACGTGTCGCTATGTGTTAAAAAACTCTCATTTAGAACAACTAAATAGCGACTTTTTTGCCTAGCTATCAACACGTTTTTCCAGCCTCAAAATAGATCACTTAATTAAGCTAATTGGTATTAAATGAAACTGAGTAAGCGTTTAAACGCAATTAATGCGTTAATTACTGACCCCGTTGATGTTATTTGGGATTGCTGCTGCGATCATGGTTACTTAGGCATTGCACTATTAAAGCGCCGCGCTGCAAAACAGGTTAATTTTGTAGATGTGGTAGATAAAATAATGACCGAGCTGAGCGAGCACCTTACAAATATTAGCCAAACACTGCCAAGTAATGCGCAATATAAAGTACATTGCCAAGATGTAAGAGAAATAAAGCTCGTTCCAAATGCGTTAAATACTGTAGTTATTGCAGGTGTTGGCGGCGAGCTGTTACTAAAACTTGTTACTGGCATTATTAAAAACAATTGCGCTGCATCTGTAGCAAGCACCCGCTTTATAGTTTGCTCTATACACCATACTTATCATTTGCGCAGTGGTTTAGCCAAATTAGGCTTAGGCCTTGAAAGCGAGCAATTAATCACTGAAAATAACCGCTATTATGAGCTTATAGAGGTAAGTCAACGTAGCACGGCGTTGCTCACATCTACCGGTAACAGCATGTGGGATTTAAATAATGCATCGCACAAGCAATACCTTAAACAGTTACTCACTCATTATAATAAAATGCTTAATAAAGATGAGCTTTATTATCAAAAAGTTATAACAGATTATAAAAAACTCAGCGACGCTTAAAAATGGCTTAATTAGCGCTGATAGTGTGATCTAATGCAAGGCGCAAAAACGTAACATCAACATAGATTATATCGCCTTGCGCGAGTTTATTTGGTTTATGTATGTCAGATAAAAAAAGTCGCATTGAGCCGCTGCTCAGTGCAGAGCAAAAATGGCAAAATAGCTACGAGCAGCCAATTTCGTATGCTCCATTAGTGCAACTTGCTAATAACAGCTGGATAGTTCCACAGCACTTTTTACGCTATAAACACACCTTACAAAGCGTTAATCAAGTGCTTCAAAATATTAATTTTTCAGCGCACTTTAGAGTGCTTGCTGCACAAAAAGATGAGCAACTTTATTTACAAGTTGCCGTACTCAGCCCCGATAATTACAAAACCAGTAGTTACGCGGGTGAGGGCACAGCAAAAAAATTACTGTTTGGCAGACGCTGGATAGTAGAGGAAAACTTACCAACCTCCGAGCTTATTCAAACAGCGTTTTTAGCGCTTAAAATAGCGCGAGAGCACGAGGTAAGAGAGCTGTTTCAACTTACTCACAGCAATAATACAACCAGCACGCCATTTAATAATCATCATGATTTACCGGTTATGGCACAAAATGCAGAGCTTGTTATTGCACACGCGGCGCAGGGCAATGAGGAGCGTCATACTATTGAGCAGTTATTAAAACGGGTGGTATTTGCAGGTGCTAAGGTATCGCTAAGTGCTATGCAGCAAATAAGCTCGCAGCAGTGGTTATACACCTTAAAATTACACTGCAATACTTGCCAGCTTACAGAATTTAATAATAAAACCTTTGCATTTTTAACCAGTGATAGCAGCGCAAATAGCTTTTTACATGGCTTTATTAATGCCCTGGTTGATATTAGTAATGAGTATGTGAGTGAGCAATTTAAATACCAAGGGTTTGCCCGATTTAGTAAACACAATTGCGTAGAAAAAATAGGTGCACTTAGTGTAGCAATGCGCTCGCCAAAAGTATTGGAGCTGTGCTCACTTGGCAAGCAACATGCAAATAAGCTTAATTTTGAAATTGATAGTTCGCGTGCGCCACAAGGTTGCGGCCAAGCTATAGATGGGTTTTTAGCTGCCCACGGTATAGAGCAGCCAGAAAATGCACATTTATATCGTTTTTAAAGGCGGTTAATTTCTTCTTTTGTGGTGTAGCTTGAGTCTGTCACTATGGCCTCAAGCGTTTGCACGCGCTCTTTTAAAGCAACCACTTGGGCACTTACCTCGGCCAGTTGTTTATTTGCATCTTGGTTGCTATCTTGCATTTTGTGTTTAAATTCAAGGTGCTTTTTGTACATATCGTAAATAACCCCAGAGCCAACCGATATAAGCACAATAAGTACTATCATTGTAGTGCCTGACATAACCACTTCCTTTTTATATTTTTAACTGTTGCATAAAGTATAACCATATTTAGCAGCGGTTAAACCTGACAATTGTAACTTTATTTGTCGATTGCAGCGTGGAGTTGTGTTCATCATTGATACACCTGCGTTATTGTTTAATAACTAATGGCATAATTAATAAGTCTATTTGAGATTAAACCGTGTGACTTTAAAGCCAACATTTTTATTGTGTTGCTTTAATCAGCAGTTTTAACGTGCTCTATGCCAGCGTTAACTTTGTATTTAATTGTGTATTAATGCAAACGGGTATAGTGTTTACAGACTTATAGAACTTTATTTTATAATCAATACAGTGAGTTGCTATGTTAAATAATAAAATACCTCCGGTTATTGTCGTGCTCGTTTTTGCAGGCATTATGGCGTTAATAGCGCATTACAGTGTGATTGATTTTACAGCGTTTATTGCCTACTTAGCAGCAAGCTTAGTCATTATAGGGTGCGCATTTTGTATAGCCGCAGTGGTAAGCTTTAAACTTGCACGTACCACAGTTAATCCAAATAAGCCTGAGCAAGCATCAAAGTTGGTAACCAGTGGCGTATATAAAATTTCACGTAACCCTATGTATGTGGGCTTTGCGTTTATTTTAGCAGGCTGGGGTATTTGGCTTAGTTCGTTGTGGGCACTTTTATGTGTTGTTGGGTTTATTGCTTATTTAACGTTTTTTCAAATAATTCCTGAGGAGCGGGCGCTTAGCAAATTATTTGGCCAAGAATTCACAGAGTATAAAAACAAAGTAAAACGCTGGTTGTAATTTACAAGCAAATACAAAAAAGGCTATCGAGATGATAGCCTTTTTGCGTTTAGCGCTAATAAATTAACCGTGTTTTCACTGAAAACCCCGCAACTAGCGGTTATTCGTATTCGATTGGATCAGTGACGTTATTAAGCGAAAATGCCTCTAAACGTTCTTGGCAGGCGCCACATTTACCACAGGCTTTTTCGCGTCCGTTATAACAAGTCCATGTTTGGCTGTAGTCTAAGCCCATTTTTATGCCATCGGTTAAAATATCAATTTTGGTGTTATTTAGGTACGGGCTAAAAATTTCTACAGCGTCGTAATTAGCAATACGACATACATCATCCATTTTTTGCACAAACTCAGGACGGCAATCAGGGTAAATAGCATGATCGCCCGAATGCGCGCCATAATATACTTTGCTCGCTTTTAAAGACACAGCGTAACCAACCGCCAGCGAAAGCAAAATCATATTACGATTAGGCACTATGGTGCTTTTCATGCTTTCTTCTTCGTAATGACCTTCTGGTACATCAATATCATCAGTCAGTGATGAGCCACCAATAAGCTGGTTAATAGCTGATATATCTACAATTTTATGTGGAACATTAAGTTTTTCACACACGTTTGCAGCCACTTCAAGCTCTTTAACATGACGCTGACCATAGTCAAATGAAAGGGCATAAACATCATGGCCTTGTTGTAAGGCTTTATTTAATACGGTAAACGAATCCATACCGCCGGAATAAATAACAACTACTTTTTGCGTCATATCTGGATTGCTCTTTAGTTTTAATAGAGGTTTATATCAGGGCGCGATATACTACACGGCCGCAGCTTAAATAACAATTTTTGGGCAGCGCTTTTTCGTCTTTTATAGTAGCAATTTTGCAGCTAGGCAGTAAGTGAGATCTCTTTTGTACAAAATTAATGAAGTGTTTGAAACCATCCAAGGTGAAGCAAGTTTTACCGGCACACCCTCAATATTTTTGCGTTTGCAAGGCTGCCCAGTGGGCTGCGCATGGTGTGATACTAAACAAACTTGGGAAGTCGATAACGTGTACAAAGTATCGCTTGATGAAACGGTAGAAAAAAAAGCCGATTCAGATCATTGGGCCGATGCCAGCGCCGAGCAAGTACTTGAGCTGTTTAAATCACGTGGCTATACAGCAAAGCATGTTGTAATTACCGGCGGCGAGCCGTGTATGTACGATTTAAACCCAGTGTGTAAGCTATTGCACGATAACGGCTTTACAACACAAATAGAAACCAGCGGCACCTTTGAAATACTTGCCCCTGAGCAAACCTGGGTTACCGTATCGCCTAAAATTAACATGCGCGGCGGCTACGAAGTACTTACCAGCGCTATGAAGCGCGCCAACGAGATAAAGCACCCCGTAGCGATGCAAAAGCACGTAGAAGAGCTAGAAGCGCTATTTGCCAAAACAGGTGTTAATCCTAAGCTTGTTTACTTACAGCCAATCAGCCAAAAAGTGTCAGCCACCAAATTAGCCATCGACACTTGTATTGCCAAAAACTGGCGCTTATCGGTGCAAGTACATAAGTATTTAGGGATTAGCTAAAGCGAAAGAGCAGCTGTAAGTGCTTAGCTGTAAGCGATAAGCTGCTCGGCGTTAAGTTATATTACGTAGATACAAGGTTGGGTTGAGTGAAACGAAACCCAACACCATAACCCCATTACTCACTCTTTATATAAACCACCACACCAGCTTATTTAAACACGTAGGTCGGATAAGCGAAGCGCCATCCGACACAGTAACTTATTTAAGTTTCGGCGAATATAAATGGCTAATTAATTTATGATGTATGAAGTCAAGATTTGACCCCTCAGGTTCTCTATAACCCCATTACTCACTCTTTATGTAAACCACCACAACAGCTTATTTAAACACGTAGGTCGGATAAGCGAAGCGCCATCCGACACCGTAACTTATTTAAGTTTCGGCGAATATCAATAGCTAATTAATTTATGATGTATGAAGTCAAGGTTTGACCCCTCTAGCTCCAGTTCTCTCTAGTTCTGCGCGCTTATAACGTTGGTAGTGAATCACTAGAATTTGGAACAAACATGGAGTACAGGCTATTCATCAATTTGGTAGTAAAAGCGATATGCCCCTGTTTAGCCGCAATAACTGTACGGCTATTTTAGGATTATCAAGCGATGACGAGAAAGAAGTGGTTGAGATATTGAGTGACTTTTTAGTTTAATCTATAAGAAGTTATGTAGAATAGATGTAAACTTACAATAAAAATAATCAGGAATGGACTCATGCTAGTAAAAGAAATTTTTGAAATAGTAAATTCAATTAATAATGACTTTACCGAAATTAAAAAATATATAAATAAAACAAACTCATATTCTAAAATTAGCAGCGTAGTTAAGCAACTGACTATTATTGATAATGATCTTCAGAATATTACCGGTGAACTTTCCGAGTTAGCAAATGTTGCGGACGATAATTTCTTAAGTAAATTTGAAGTGGGTTCATATCGCATACAGGGCTATATAAGTAAACCCGAGTTACTATTAGCTACTATTTCAAATCACCTACACAGTTTAGATGTTAACTTTGATAATTTTTTACAGACAGCTCAGGAGCTCTCAGAAGTTAATGATCACGTATCATTATTGATACAAACTGTATCTAAAAAAGTAAATCAGCTCATACAAGCTTTTAATGCTACTAAAGTTGGAACACTAGAGCTAGAGGACGCTAGGTCGTTTGACTACTCTAAAGTTCAAAAGAAAATTATCGATGAGTCCTTAAAGGTTATAGGTAAAGAATTAGATTCTCAATTAAGTGATCATAAACAGCAAACAGACAAAATGGTTCAAAAACTCCAAAGTAAAACAAATGAGATTGAAATTGCAACAGACAATAATCTCGAGGTATTACGGACTAAGGCTAATGTAATTGAAGAACTATTCGAAACCACTTTAGCTGAGCTGGAAGAGAAAAAAGAGCAAATGGATGAAGTTCTAGGGCAGACTGCTAATAGGGTAATGGCACAAGATTATGACTATAGTGCAGCAGACGAGAAAAAAGCGGCTAATTGGTTAAGAGTTGGGTCAATATCTTGTATGGCGATTATTATATATATCGTCTGCTATTCATTTTATGATTCAACTCATTCAGGTTTTAGCTGGGAAAGTTCTATTTTTCGAACTGTATTAGTTTTTATTCTATCAATCCCAGCTGCTTATTTGTCTAGAGAATCAACAAAGCACCGCGAGCAACAATATAATTACCACCATACAGCATTAGATTTAAAAGCAATTACACCTTATATTGCTTCACTCCCAGAAGCAGATCAAAATAGAATTAAAATTTCAATTGCTGAACGGATCTTTGCTTCTAGGCAAACAAATGTAGCTCAACAAGACAGTTTCCCTTTAAATACACAAGAACTGATGATGGAGCTTATTAAAAAAGTAAATATTAGTAGTAAGAAGGAAGAACAATCAAAATCAAAGGATGCGAACTAAAATGTTAAGGAAAATAGGTAAATATTTAGATGATGTAGTCTCTCCATACTGGGAGGTTCTTATGTATTTTTTGCTAGGACTTTTCATGTTGACGGGGCTAATTGTTACTTTTTTTTGTGATGAATCGTTAGCTGGTAAGTTTTCTAGTTTCGGAAGTTTTGCTAGCTTTTTAATAGCAACTGCTGCTTTCATGTATGCAAGGAGGGAGTACTTAAGGCAGAGAGGCTTGAATGAACGAATTGGAATGCAAGTAGTGACGTTACCGAAGTTAAGGAATTACTTAGCAAGTAACGTTGTTATGATTGCTTCAAACTACCACTCAGTCACAACAGGGTTTAAGAACAAAGATGGAGAGCAGGCGGGAGGTTTTAATGAATTGGATGATGAAGATAAGGATGATATAAGATTTGAAAATAATAGATTAGAAAAAGAATTGCATGAAATCTGGCAGGAGTTTATGGCTCAAAGAGAAAAAGCCTTTTTCCATGAAGCTAAATTCAGATATAGTTTCACAGATAAATATAAAGAACTAGAAAAATTGATATTAAGCCTCCAAGACGTCCTATTTCTAATTTCCATTAAACTCGAAAAATTACAATTTCGTAGCAATCAATCTAAACTGCTAGCAGAACGCATAACTGAAAATACGTATTATAAGCTGTTTATCGAAGGTAAGTTCGACACTTGGGATCAGCTAGATAAAGTAGATTATTATGAATTACAGAAAAAGCTACGCCTGATTGTTGATGAGGTTATAGGGTCTCTTAAGTTTTAGTTACCCTTTTGCTGCTAAACTTGTGAAAAGCCTTAACAGCTCTTTTTAAAGAGCCTTTAAACAGGGTTGTATTAGTAATGACGACCCCTGTTTTAACCGGGTAGACTAAATTATCTTATTAGTCCGTTAGATTCCCGAAACACCGCATGGCCAACCAATTTAATTCTAAACCCATACTGAGCACAGATTTTTCAAACTGTGCTTTGTCATGCCAAAACCATCAAACACATTTATCTTCCTTGAACTAAAGGGTCTGAACTAAAGGGTCAAATCTTGACTTCATACATCAAAACTATTGACTGCCTATTCATACCTTGAGCATACTTTACTTAAACAAAGTATATAGCAGTTAACACAAAAAAAGCGTTGCCCTAGAGCAACGCTTTTGTATATTTTTTACAGCTTACAGCTTACAGCTTACAGCTTACAGCTTACAGCTTACAGCTTACAGCTTACAGCTTACAGCTTACAGCTTACAGCTTACAGCTAACTTATTCCGCCGCTAAGTAATCTAAAACCACTTGGTGGTGATCTTTGGTTTTAAACTTATCAAATAAGTGTTTAATTTTACCGTCTTGGCCTACTAAAAAGGTTAAGCGGTGAATACCGTCATACTCTTTACCCATAAACTTTTTGTAGCCCCATACGCCAAATGCTTCAGCAATGGCGTGATCTTCATCGGCGAGTAAATCAAAGTTAAGCTCTTTTTTAGTTTCAAAGTTTTTAAGGCGCTTAATAGGATCTGGGCTAATACCTACAACACGGGTGTTAAATTGAGCAAGCTGCGCTTGTTGGTCACGTAAGTTTTCGGCTTGAACCGTACAACCCGGTGTAGAGGCTTTAGGGTAAAAGTACACCAGTACTTGTTGCTCTTTTAACAGCTCACTTAGGGTGACTGTTTCGTCGTTTTGATTTTGTAAGCTAAATTCTGGTGCTGTATTACCGGCTTGTAATGGACTAATTTTGTTCATGCTGTGCTCCTTAGCGAATACGTTTAAAAATATAATCTACGTTAAGACTGTGCGAAAGGTTTTCAAAGGTCACTTTAAATTGGTCTATATCAACCTCTACTGGGATATTAAACTCAATTTCGCAGCGCATTTTAGTGTCGGTTTCTTCATCGTAAGTGTCTGACTTTAATGAGCAGATACTAATGTGGTGATCGGCAAAAAAACGCGTTACTTTACTCAGTGTACCTGGGGTGTCTATCCCTGTGTATTCAAGGGTATAGCCTGCGCAAAATTCACTTTCGGTGTGGCGAGTGGTGCTGCGCTTCATCATGGTGAGTAGGCCTAGCTCCATGCCTTTAGTAGGCAAGGTGTGCTCTATGCGGCTAATGGCCGACATATCGCCACTTAGCAGCATGGTAAAGGTAAATTCGCTGCCTAAAATAGCTATTCGGCTATCTATAATGTTGCAATGACAATCACTTACAAGCTGTGTAAGTTCGCTTACAATTCCCGGTCTATCTTCGCCAATAGCGGTTAAAACAATTTGATGATTTGAAAATGCAGTCATGAAGTTTAATACCTACGTTTTTTGAAATATAACAACCGAGTTGGTATAGCCCGCTGCGCATACACTACGTTGCACGGCGGCGAAGTTTAACACAAAAAGCACCCTAAACTACATAGGCGCTTAATTAAAGGCGCTTTAAAGCGTTGTGTTCCTTGTTTTTACTGGCACAGGAAAGTACCATAGCTAAAATTTGTCTTTTTGTTGTGATTGATTTTATAACACTTAGGTGTGAACTTTATTGCAATTAGACAGCCAAATAATAAATGTAAAGTTAATGTTGATTTTACACTGAACCAAATTCGGTATTACCCACTCATATACGTGTAAAACAATTAAAGGGTATGCTAAGGAGAAATATCTGTGCAGTATTGGATCCCAAAAGCACTTGCAGTGAGTGTATTGGTAAGTTTATCAGGGTGTAATGTTTTTATTAATGAAGCGCACAACGAACGCAATTATCGTACGCATGAAGGTGTTAAAACCCCGCCATCGTTATCTCAACCAGCGCAAGATCCGGTTTATAAAATGGATGTGGGCCAATACGATAACAACCCTGAGGCAACAAACTATCGTCCACCAGCACAGGTTTTAACTGTTGCTAAAGGTAGCTGGGTAGAAGAGGGCGATAAACAAGCGCGTATTTACTTTGATAAAAACGATGGCATTGTTGATTTAGATGAATTTGTTTGGGACTCAATTAAAGCGGTTATTGCCGAAAATAATGCAACAACCACAAAAGAAGATAAGCTACTTGGTATTATCGAAACCGACTGGTACTCAATAATTAAAGCTGAAGAGAGCTGGTTATGGGGCGATGAGGTAAGCGAAAACCAAGAGCGCTTTAGATTCACAATTGAAGAAAAATCGCATCAGCGTACTGCTTCGTTACGCGCTGAACTTATTGACTTTAAAGGTGATGATACGTTAACCGATTTACTTAAGCAGCAATTAGAAGTACGCGCGCTTAACCAAGTTGTGGCTGAATTTGATTATCGCTATCGTCAGTTAGAAGTAGAAAACCGCAAGCGCCAAGGTATTATTTCTTTAGAAATGGGCTTTGATAACAAAGGCAATGCTGCACTTGTTACTGAGCAATCATACGATGCAGTATTCGATCGCTTCTCGGGCTTTTTAGAGCGCCTATCGTTTACCATTGTTGAGATTAAAACCGATACCGGCTTAATAACTGCCGACTACAACAAGCCAGAAAGCAGTGTATGGGATTCTATTTGGGGCGACGAAGTTGCGCAGCTTCCAATTGAAGAAGGCCAATACCAAATTTTAGTGAGCAAAACTAAAGAAGGCGGTACAAGCTTAACCTGGATGGATGACAAAGGTGAAACACTTGAGCCTGGCACCATGAATGGTTTACAACAAGCGTTAGAAGCAGCACTTATTCAGCGCGGCATCAAAATTTAATAATTAATAATAAGTTTTTACTACAAAAAGAGCGCTTTGCTCTTTTTGTAGTTTTTATGGATTAAAAAATATGTCTCAGTTACCTCCTCGCGGGCACTATACGTGGCGCACTTGGTTTACTTTTTTAGTACCGTCGTTAATTGGTGTGTTTTTATTTATGACACCCATTCCTACCGCAGACGGGATGACCATTCCTATTGCGTTAATGGCTAAAGGCGTGCAAGCGTTGATGTCTGGCTCTGCGCAAGCAATTATTACCCTTATTATTTGTATTACTGGCGTTATGTCGGTGATCACCAAAGTATTTAAACCCGCCGCTATTTGCCAATCACCCCTGTTAAAGCATTTATTTGATGTAAGTGTAGTGTGGTTAGTGGTGCGTTTATTTGGTATGGCGTTTGTGCTAATGACCCATTTAGGGTTAGGTAGCGAGGCAATTACCTCTGCAAACACAGGCGCTTTGGTATTAAACGACTTATTACCTGTTTTGTTTTCGGTATTTATACTGGCCGGTTTATTACTGCCTTTACTAATTAACTTTGGGTTATTAGAGCTTGCAGGCACTATGCTAACCAAGGTAATGCGCCCTGTATTTGGCGTACCTGGGCGAAGTGCAGTTGACTGTACTGCGTCGTGGTTAGGTGATGGCAGTGTTGGTATTTTAATGACCGCAAGGCAGTACGACCAAAAGCACTACACGCAGCGCGAAGCCGCTATTATTGGTACTACGTTTTCGGCGGTTTCTATTACCTTTAGCTTGGTGGTTTTAGGCCAAGTGAAATTAGAGCACTTATTTGCCCCATTTTATGCCACCGTATGTTTAGCCGGTGTGGTTGCCGCTATTATTGTGCCGCGCTTACCGCCACTTCGCTTTAAAAAAGATTTGCTTATTGATGGCAGTGAGCCAAATCGCGATGCTGAGGCTATCCCAACGGGTAAAAGCTTAGTAGGGCACTCACTTGATGTAGCATTAGCTAAAGCCAATAACTCGTCGGGCTTTAAAGGTACCTTAAAAGAGGGTGTACACAATGCGCTTGATATGGTGTTTGGTGTACTACCTGTTGTAATGGCCGTAGGAACATTTGCACTTATTATTGCTGAGCACACGCCGGTATTTCAATATTTAGGTATGCCGTTTGTGCCATTTTTAGAGTGGTTACAAGTACCCGAAGCACAGGCCGCGGCACAAACTATTATGGTGGGATTTGCCGATATGTTTATTCCGTCAATTTTAGCTGCGGGCACCATTGAAAGTGATGTAACTCGCTTTATTATTGCCGCAATGAGCGTAACTCAGCTAATTTACATGTCTGAGGTTGGCGCACTTTTACTGGGTAGTAAAATACCGGTAAACATTGTTGAGCTGTTCGTTATATTTATTTTACGTACACTTATTACGCTGCCGGTTATTGCCTTAATGGCGCACTGGTTAGTTGGCTAGTAGTGTATTTTAATTATAAAAAAGCCCTGATTTATCAGGGCTTTTTTGTGACTAGTTATTTCAATTTACCCTGATGCTTAACATTCTTAAGTGGCAAATTGATACTAAATACGAATGAAGATTAAAAACGCCTTGCCACTGAAAGAGTTAAAAAGTTTAAACCTGGGTTAGGCTCTTTAAATCCAGCGTTTGAGTAATGAATAACTCTTAACGCTACGTTAGTGTGGCCAAAGTCTGCAACTAGGCCGATACGGTCTTCAAATTGGTAGTGAGTACTAATATTTTTGCCCGCAAATTTAGTTTCATCAATAAGCGATACGCCAATACCTGCTTCAATATAAAACGGGGTATTATGAAAACTAAAAGCAGGAAACTGCAGTACGGGCGACATAGCCAAAACAAGATTAGATTGCGAGTTGTCACCATGGCGGTATTCCCACATATTAACGCTGGTTTCAAAATAAAAGCGCGCATCGCCCACTAAGTTTTGTAAGCTAGGGGCATGATATTGATAAGCCAGCTTAACGCCATTCACGTTGCCTTCGCCTTTGAGAACATCTACGGCGTAACCATGATTAGACTGCGCAAACGCCGTGTTACCCCATACAGAAATAACTAAAAATAGAATAAGTGTGAAAGTTTTATATACCGTTTTCATAACTGCCAAATTGATGTGTGAGTCGAATGAGTAAATAAATGATAAGGGCGGGCCATTCACATTTTCAATGAGGACAAAATGCCGCTTGTTTATGGGGTGTTAACAGGGAAGGCTTAACTAATTGAAAATAAATAGTTTATTTAATTGGTGCTGTTTTGGCATTAATAAGGTGCATTTTTGTGTCTGTTTTTGTGGCTTAAAATCGCGTAATTTAGCCACATCTTAATCACACACATGGTCACGCTCATGAAACTTTTTAACACTATTTTTATTGCTGCTGCCTTTTTTAGCAGCGCGTTATTTGCGCAAACGGCGCAGTCGCCTCAAAATATGCTTGAGGGCGTTGCCGATACGCTTTTTAGCGATATTGCAAAAGTAAATGCACAAGGCGATGCAAGCAAAGCCGATATGGCGCGCATTGTAGAGACGCGTTTAATGCCAAACATAGATATTAAGTTTGTGTCGTTTAAATTGCTAGGTAAGCACATTAAAGGCATTGAGCGCGAGCAAGCTGTACGTTTTATTGATGCTGTAGAGCATTATTTAACAGGTACTTACGCAGGTGCGCTAATGAAATACACCGGCCAGCAAGTAGTATTTGAACAAGATACCGCTAAAAGCGACTCTGAGTACGCGACGGTTAAAACGCAAATTATTGAGCCAAACGCGCCCGTCATTGATCTGCATTTTAAGCTGCGCCAAGGTAAAGACCAGCAATGGAAAGTATACGACATTGTTGCCGAAGGTATTTCGCTTTTAAGCGCTAAGCAAAAAGAGATCATTCAACGTATTTCTGATGTAGGCTTAGAGCAAGTAATTACCGAACTAAAAAATAAATAGTTCACTTCCTGATTAAGACCCTCTCCAACCACAAAAGCAGCCGCACTAAAGTGTATTGGCTGCTTTTATATTTTCTTAATATTCATCTACTTTAAGCTCGCAGCAAAAAAAAGGTGTGATAGAATATCAGCACGTCGATTAAGCGTGGTGTCAGCTAAAAACTGCTATAACTGACGCCTCATCAAGCTACACTGGAGTTGTGCTGTTTTAATGGAAAATGTACTGATTTGGCCAAAGGAATACCCATTACTTATTAAAGGACTTGTAGAACAAAACGGTGCCTTTATTTTAGATGCTTTAGAAGCTTGGCCTGCATGTCGTTCTACTATTGAAGATGACGGTGTATGCACCACTGTGCTACCACCCATTTACTATTTGATATGGTTAACCCCGCTTGAACCCTTTGAAGAGTGTTATTTTCAGCATATTAGTGAATATGACGAAGATGCGCACGCTTACATTGCTGCTGTTAAAAATCATTATTTAGATAACGAATACACCAGCGAATCAATGGCGCTAATGCTGTGCCAGCGCTTAGAAAAATACGCCAGTGTGGCGGCGCAAAACGCACTTGATACGCCGCTTTCGTTGTTTAGCTTATTATTTAGTAAACGCTATTTTTCGTTAATTGAACATGCCTTAAATAGTGGCAGCAAATTAAGTGCACACGATACGCTAGCACTGTGGCAAGAAGTTGATTTTAGAGAGCGTTTAAGTGCTTTTTTACCTGAATCGGTCGCTGATTTAAACGAACTTACAGAGCTTGCCAGTCAAAAAGTAGCAAACGGTAAAGACTATTTTACGCTGTTAACGCAAGTATCGCCGGATGTTGATTCTATTGTATTGCTTGAAAAAGCATTACTTGCTCATTTAAGCCAAAAAAGCGCAAAGCAAACCATGGCAATGCGTTTTATAGAGCAAGGTGCCACTGGTACATTGGCTGATGAAAACAATAAAACAGCGTTTATGTGGGCAGCCGAAAAAGGCTATGTAAATGTGATAGAAACCCTGTTGGCTAAACAGGATCAAAAAGCGCAAGACACCTTAGGCAATACTGCACTGCATTATGCAGTGTTAGCTAAAAACGAAACCCTTATGGTGCTATTACTAAAAGCAGGTTACGACTTTAGAGCACGTAATAACGAGGGCTTAAGCTGTTACCGGTTAGCAGTAAGTATTAAAGCAAGCAATTTAGTTAAATGCCTTGAGCGCGATTTTGGTATAAAAGAGCTTTCGCCAGAAGGGCAGTTTAACCGCATTAAAAAGGTGCACGCCTTACACGCAATTGTCACTATTTTATTGCCATTGCAGCTGTATTTCTTTTTTGATGAAAGTATTGCTATAAAAAGTGAGCTGACTTTAATTTTTACATTGATTGCATCGGTGTGTTTTTTCTTTGCGGCGAGCTTAAAGCGCTGTGCGCTCTATCCACATATAAAGCACCCGTGGGGATTATTTGTGTTACGTGTTTTTTCGTTGTTAAGCTTAATAGCTCAGCTTGGATTAGCCAGCATAGTTGCACTGGCTGCACTGAGCGAATTAGTGTAGCGACTGCCATGGCAAACTAAAAGCCTAAAAAAACGCGCTTACATTGTTATGTTAAGCGCGTTTTTTGTATGTATAAGCTGTTATACCAATCCGCAATAATATCTAATCATTTTGCGGGGCTAAACGTGTCGCTATCTGCGTTAAAAAACTCTCATTTAGAACAACTAAATAGCGAATTTTTTGCCTTGCTATCAACACGTTTTTCCATCCTCAAAATAGATTACTTACTTATGCGGATTGGTATTATTTCAACTTTCAACTTAAATAATTTATTTTGCGAATTAGTATTATTTATTGTATTCGTTAGCGGCTTTTTCCTCTGCTAGCTCTTCTTTAAGCTTACGTATTTTTAAGCCTTGCTCTTGCCCACGGTGCCTTGCGTAATACGTGCAGCCAATAAACATGGCTGAGGCAAAAACAAGCTCTAATAACACCCATATTAGCTCATCAGGCGCAGCCCATAGCATGGTTAAGCCGTGTATAAAGTACAACATAACAACAAAGTTAGCCCAGGCGTAAGTGTAAGTGTTGTCTTTAATAAAGCCTCTTAAGGGCAACAGTAACGGGATTATAGGCACAAACAAGGATACAAAACTTGCGTTGCCATTTAGCGGAGGTACAAAGTACATCCACAGAGGAAATAAAAGTAATAAACCCACATAGCCAAAAATAGCGGTGCGCTGAAATTTTACAGTAATTGGCTTTTTAGCAGGGGTGTCAGCGGTATTCATTGAAGTTTTCTCGCAATGTGAGTGAGGCGTTTACCAACGCTTTGGCATATTTTAATTTCGTCTTTACTTAAAGTATTCGTATTACTACTGCCGGCTACATGTGTTGCCCCGTAAGGTGTGCCGCCGGTTTGCGTAGCTAGTAACTCTGGTACTTCGTAAGGTACCCCTAATAACATCATGCCGTGGTGTAGTAGCGGTAATGATAAATTAAGTAAGGTGGCTTCATTTCCGCCATGCATACTGCTTGACGATGAAAACACACAGGCCGGTTTATCTATTAACTGGCCTTTTAGCCAGAGATCGCTGGTGGTTTCCCAAAACGTTTTTGCTTGCGATGCCATCATGCCAAATCGGGTAGGTGTGCCAAAAGCAAGGCCGTCGCAATTTATTAAATCATCTTTTGTAATTACTATATCGTGCGGATTTTTAGCAACAAAGGTACGCAATACGGCTGTGGCTCCCTGTTGCTCTATAGATTCGGCTATTTCGTGCGCCATAGCCTCAACCGAGCCATGGCTTGAGTGATACAGTACAACAATGCGAGTCGTCATTATAATACGCTTAATACGTTTTCAGGCGGACGGCCAAGGGCTGCTTTACCGTTGTTTTGTACAATAGGGCGTTCAATAAGTTTAGGGTTGTCTACCATGGCGTTTATTAGCGCTGACTCGTTGGTTTCTTCTTTTAGGTTAAGCGCTTTGTATGCATCTTCTTTTGTGCGCATTAGCTGGCGAGCTGAGCTAAACCCTAATTGTTCTAAAAGTTGGCTTATTTGCTCATGGTTAAGCGGTGTTTTTAAATACTCTACTACGCTTGGTGTTACGTTGTTCTGCTCTAGTAATGCGAGGGTTTCACGCGATTTAGAACAACGTGGATTATGATAAATAGTAACTGACATACAATTAGTTCCAAAATGTAATTTGCCGCTATTTTAGGGCAAGCGCTGACAGACTTAAAGCCTTGCCAGCTCTTTTTGTAAACGGCGATACTGAGTAAGCAAGGCTTTTAGGCGTTGCTGTTTAACCAGCTCTGTGGGTTCTACGAAGTTAAGCGCTTTTTGGATTTCGTCTGCGGCTTTAATATACGCGCCATATTGCGATAACACATCAGCATTGGCCTCGTGATAAGCGGCAAGCTTGTCTTGCTTTTTATAGGCATCGGCTAATAGCTGTTTACCTAAGTTGTGGTCGGGTTTTTCAAGTAAAAAGCTTTTTAAAATGTTTTCAGCTAATTCAAACTGCTCAGCCTCTAATGCCGCATTTGCATAGTTTAAAGTTATAACTTGGTTGTTAGGGCGATAGTTATTTAGTTCAGCCAAAAAATTTACCGCTTCGTCGGCTTTTTTTTGCGCTATTAGTAAATCGGTATGGGTATCGATATAAAATAAATTTTTAGGACTTTGCGCTAATAGCGGCTCTAAAATTTCGGCGGCTTCATCTAGTTTATCTTGATCAAGTAAGCTTATACCCAAGCCATATTTAAGCGCGGTGTTGTTGTAACTGTTTTCGCGCATTAATTTTTTAAATAACGCTTCGGCATTTTCGGGCTTATTGGCATAACGGGCAAGTACACGGCTTTTTGCTAAATTAAACTCAAGGCTTGGGTTTAAATGGCGCACAGGGAATTGCTCTGCACGTAGGCGTACGTCAGATACACGGCTCTCTGGCAATGGGTGAGTCAGTAAAAAAGCGGGTGGTTTGTACTTATATCTTATTTGCGCTGAAAGTTTAGTTAAAAATTCACTCGATGCACGGGCGTCAAAACCGGCGTTATTAAGGGTTTGCATACCAATTCTGTCGGCTTCTTGCTCGGCAGCACGGCTGTGAGTTAATTGGCTAAACGCAGCCTGGGTTTGGTTAGCCGAAATAATAGCAATACCTGCGTCGGGAGCAACAACGGTGGCTAATATACCGGCTATCATGCCTGCAATAGTCAGTGCGCTGTTGTCTTGTTGTTGCTGAATACGACGAGCTAAATGGCGCTGAGTTACGTGCGCTATTTCGTGCCCAAGTACAGAGGCAAATTGGCTTTCGTTATCTGATTGCGCAATAAGCCCCGTATGCACACCAACATGCCCGCCGTAAAAAGCAAAGGCATTAATTTCGTTGTTATTTACCCAAAAAAACGAAAAAGGAAAACGCACGTCGTTAGCATTAGCCACAAGTTTTCGGCCAAGTGTGGTTAAGTATTCGTCTAAAACGGGGTCGTTTACTACCGGTGATGAGCCTCTTATTTGCATCATCATCACTTCGCCAATGGCTTGCTCTTTTTCAAGTGGCAACACTTGTAGCGCAGACGTGCCTAAATCGGGTAGCGTAAAGTTTGTTTGTGCCTTTAACGGCTCACTAACCAGTAGGCTAAAGGTAAGCGCGGCACTGCATAAAGTGATAAAGGCTGATTTTAGCTGCATTTTATTCCTTGTTAATTTGTTCACCAATGGCAATTTTTGCTATGTCAATTTCATCGCTGCTTGCACGGCTGTCTTTTTCGCACAATTGGTAGAGTTCTTTTATTGTGACTCCATCAAGCTTTACAACGTTCAATTCCTGCTGCAAAAATTTAATAATTTTATGTACTACCTTATGTGCATGTAAAATAATGGCTTTATCGGCCTTGTCGCCGCGCTCAAAATAAAAGCCAATAAACTTATGGAGCTGATTTATGCGGATCAGGTTTTTCATAGAATGCGGATCCCATACTTTAAACTCCATAAAGCGGTTATCTTTAACGTATTGATCAATAATTATGTCTTTAGCATAAGGTTGCGCCCAGAGCTCAAAGCCTCGGTCGGTAAATACTTGGTGTAGCGCTATACGCGGCTTATGCTTGGTGTGTATTTCACCAAAATCATCTTCATAGCCATCAAGTAAGTCTAAGTTCCAATTGCGTTTATTGATCAGGCTTTTTACAGCATTATCAAATCCGTGCTCCAATATTCCTTCAGATTCGCTGACCGAAGAAGCAACAAGATGATAAAAAGGCGGGAGTTCTCCCCAGTTTATCTGCTTTTTATACCAATTAATCTCTTTGAGAGTTGGATTACTAGGTAGTTGCGCTTTATTATGCGTGCCAGGCATTAACTTATCCTTACTGCTAATTATGTTATAAGGATAAACCATTGCTGGAATGGTTTTAAGAAAAAGTTACTGCTGTTCACATTTTATAAATAGAATGACCGACAATATGCGACTTATTATTCATTTTACTTAGCGAGTAAAGTAGTTATGTTAGAGTGCGATTTAAAAAAATTTAAATGCCCACAACAGTTTGTACAATTTAAATTAGCGCTTCGTAATGCGCAGTCATCTAATAAGGCAATAACGTTTAGTATAAATAACGACGAAAGCGCAGATGATATTACGCGTTTTTTAAGCAAAAATGCATATACATATAAATTTGATCAACACCTAGGACTATTACTAGTGGAGCCACTGCATGTTTGAATACGTTAAAACATGGTACGAAAGAAAGTTCTCAGATCCTCATTCAGTCACCTTACTTTTTTTACTCATTGCCTCTGTGGCATTACTGTACTTTTTTGGCTCGTTAATTGTTCCTGTGTTAGTGGCATTGGTGATTGCTTATTTACTTGATTGGCCGGTCGTGCACTTAGAGCGCTTTGGGTTAAAACGCTTTAGCGCCACAGTAATTGTAATGCTGATATTTACCGGGGTTATGCTTACCCTTATTTTGGTTATTGGCCCCGTGCTTTGGAAGCAAACCAGTAATTTAGTACAAGAAACCCCGCACATGGTAGAGCAAGGTAAGTCATTTTTAATGGCCTTACCGCAGCAATACCCCAGTTTAATTAATGCCGAGCAGGTCCAAGCTATCGTGGCAAGTGTAGAGGCAAAGGCGCTCGAATTTGGCCAAGTTATTGTCTCGTTTTCACTTACTTCTCTAAAAGATGTTGTGGCATGGCTTATTTATTTGGTGCTTGTACCCTTACTTGTATTTTTTATGCTTAAAGACAAGCTTGAGCTTACGAGTAGTGCCGCTACGCTTATTCCGCAACAGAGACGGTTAATTTTGCAAGTGTGGCACGAAATGAACCAGCAAATAATGAATTATATTCGAGGCAAAGTATTCGAAATTTTAATTGTGGGTGGCACCTCGTTTATTGCCTTTACTGTACTAGATTTGCGTTATGCAGCTTTACTTGGCGTGTTGGTTGGGTTTTCGGTGTTAATTCCGTTTGTGGGTGCGGCATTGGTTACCATACCGGTTGCGGCGGTGGCGCTGTTTCAATTTGGTATCGAAACGCAGTTTTGGACCATATTAATAATTTACGGGGTCATTCAGGCGCTCGATGGCAACGTATTAGTGCCCTTGTTGTTTTCTGAGGCCGTTGATTTAAATCCCGTATTTATTATTGTTGCAGTGCTATTTTTTGGTGGCTTATGGGGTTTTTGGGGCGTGTTTTTTGCCATTCCGCTCGCATCGCTTGTTAAAGCGCTAATAAATGCCTGGTCATCAACCCATGGAGAAATAACAAAAGAGCGGGCAGAGTAACGTACTTTTAGTTTAAAAAAGCATAGTAAACGCACCTAAGTTACTAATTGATTATTACCCAACGTGAACAAACTTATGTACTATTGGGTATAAGATATATTTTTTAGTAATAAAGGTGCGTTTTTAATGTCTGAGTTTTTATTGCACGATGAACAAGCAGCCCAAGTTTATCTTGATGCAAACGCTACAACACCTGTTTTACCCTGTATTGCCGATGTGGTGTCGCATACCATGCAAATTTGTTTTGGCAACCCTTCAAGCCCCCATATTAGCGGCATACAAGCTAAGTATTTATTAGAACAAACAAGACAAAATGCACGCCATGTTATTGGTGCGCCCGATGGCGATATTCTTTTTACCTCAGGTGCCACAGAGGGCATACAAACAGCCATTGTTTCAACGCTCATTCATGCTAAAAATCATACGATTAAAAACCCTGTATTATTGTACGGGGCAACTGAGCACAAAGCGGTGCCTAACACGTTAAAACATTGGAATAGCGTTTTAGGCATTAACGCCCAATTACTGGCTATTCCTGTTGATAGTAAAGGGGTTTTAGATTTAGCGTTTATTAGTGAGCACATAAATAACGCGCTAATGATTTGCACCATGGCGGTTAATAACGAAACCGGTGTTTATCAAGACCTAAACGCTATAGAACATACTATTCGCAGCCGTAATAAATCAGTGTCTTGGATGGTTGATTGTGTACAAGCTTTAGGTAAACAAGCGCTAGCGCTTAGTAGTACCAGCATAGATTATGCCCCGTTTTCGGGCCATAAACTCTATGCACCAAAAGGTATTGGTTTTTTATACATTAAAAATGGCAGTGCCTATACGCCATTTATTGCGGGGGGCGGGCAAGAGAGCGGCATGCGCTCTGGCACCGAAAACCTACCAGGCATAGCAGGGCTTAATAAACTGTTTAACTTGCTGCTAGATAAAAACGACGACACGTTTAAGTCGGTTGAGGTATTAAATAGCTACAGAGCGCAACTGCTTAATGCGCTGCAAAGTACCTTTGGTGATATAACCTTTAATCACGATCTTTCACATTCTGTACCTACCACCCTTAATTTTGCTGTTGATACGCTTACCTCCAAAGAGGTTATTGATTTATTTGACGCAGCAGGCATTAGAGTGAGCGGTGGTTCGGCATGCAGTACAGGTGCAACGCGCAGTTTTGTGCTTGATGCAATGGGGGCAACTAATTGGCAAAGTGAAAACGCCATTAGGCTGTCTTTTGGGCCTGCTGCAACCGAGCAGCAAATTAGCCAAGCATGCAAGCGTATATGCTCGTTAAAGGCGGTATTAGAGGCCAATTGCTTAATTGTTTCTGACAGTGCGTCGCCAAAGCAAGAAGTGTGCGCGCTGGGGTTAACACAATTTAGGCATAAAGGGGCGTGTAGCTGGCTGTATGTTAGTGACGACGACAGTGCCGTTATCATTGACCCCGTATTAGAGCTTATTCCGCGCTTTGAAAAAATAGTGAGCACACAACAGCTCAACGTAAAAGCAATTTTAGATACCCACCAGCACCAAGACCATCCAAGCGCAGTGGCTTTGTTAAATGAAGTACTAGGCACAACGCATGCGATGCAAAATAGCATTGAGCTTGGTACAAAAACGCTAACCATAGAGCCAACCCCAGGGCACAGCAAAGACAGCGTTAGTTATTTATTAAAAGAGCGCACCACAGGCCATATTGATTATTGTTTTTGCGGTGATTTAATTTTACCTGCAGGACTTGGCAATACCTCGCTTGAAGGGGGCAGTGCAACGCAAATGGCACACTCACTTATTACCCTTGCTGAGCAAATAAGTGACGATACGGTTATTTGTTCGGGGCATGACTATCAGCAATGCTTTGCCATTAACTGGCGTACTGTACGTGCACAAACGCCTTTGCTTAGCCCGTTATTAAATGGAGAAATAAGTACGGCGCAATTTGCACAGCTAAAAGCACAACACGATCAGCTGCATAGGCAAACCAGTGACCAACTGTGTGGCTATGTACAGGCGGCGGTGCAAACAGACACTAAGCAGCTAGACTTTGGACAAGCTAAAGCGTTACTAACGCAAAAAAATGTGTATTTAATTGATACCCGTGAGCCGTATGAACATGGCGCAATTAATGTGGCGGAGCTTTTTGCCGCGCCTTTAGCTAATACGCTTAATATTTCACTTAGCCGTATGGCTAACGCCATAGTACAAAATCAATTAAACCCGCAGCACACCTATATATTACTGTGTAGAAGCGGCAATCGTTCTAAAATTGCAGCGGCAAATTTGCAGCAATTAGGCTTTGCGAATATTTATAACGTAGCGGGTGGCTTGGCGTTGGTGAGCTAATTATGGGCCTAGATTTGAGGATGTTTTAACCATCTATAAAGCTAGGCGAGTGCATACGATGCATTTTATGCTTTGGGCCTATAATGTTTCGAAGTTTAATTTGCAGCAGTGTGTTTGGTATTTTTACATGGATGTAAGCCACTAGCGTAACGTAGGAGCCGTTAATGAGCCCACTAGAGAACAAACCTCGCGCAGAATTAAATTGTTCCTAGTTTGTACAAATTTTAATCCTAAAAGGTCAACAGACCCTAATTCATGAATATTTAATAAATGTTGTTTAAACTATTAAATGCTTAAAATTTGTGGGTAATTAATTCATAAAATTTTTATGATACCGGTGTCAAAAGTAAAAAATTGCGTTATTATCTGCATCATAAATTATAAAAACAGCATTTTTATTGCTTTTTTCGTTATACTAAGCGCTTGCTTTTTTACTAGCACTACGCGCAATTAGCGAAGTCTTTTTAACTAAAACTGTTTTTAAATCATTAATTTAAATATTTTAGAGGATATTTACATGTCTAATCGTTCGCAATTAGCAAGTTGGCAAGCACTGCAAAATAGTGCCGCGCAGATGAAACAAACCCATCTAAAAACGTTATTTGCACAAGATGATACACGATTTGATGCATTCTCTACTCAGATTCCGGGTGTGTTGTTTGATTATTCAAAGCAGCGTATTGATAAAACTATTTTTGCACAACTCATCGAGCTTGCTAAAGAGTGTGACATTGCCTCTTGGCGCGACAAGATGTTTAGCGGTGAAAAAATCAATATTACAGAAGAGCGTGCTGTTCTTCATACAGCTTTACGTAATCGTGCCCATACACCTTTAGTTGTTGACGGCGAAGACGTAACACAAGCGGTTGATAACGAATTAGCTAAAATTAAAACCTTTGTAGAAAAAGTACGCAGTGGGCAATGGGTAGGCTACACAGGTAAAGCAGTAAAAGATGTGGTAAGCATTGGTGTAGGTGGTTCAAACCTAGGCCCGCAAATGGCAACCGAAGCGCTAAAAGCACTTGCTGATGACACTTTAAATGTTCATTACGTATCTAATGCTGACGGTGTTCAAATTGCCTCTGTGTTAAAAGCAATTGACCCAGAAACAACCTTGTTTGTTATTTCATCGAAAACATTTACCACATCAGAAACCATGACCAACGCCAAAACGGCCGTTGATTGGTTTTTACAAACAGCAAAAGATGACAGCGCTATTGCTAAGCATTTTGTTGCTGTTAGCACAAACTTAGAAAAAACCGCAGCCTTTGGTATTAGCGATGAAAACGTATTCACTATGTGGGATTGGGTAGGGGGTCGCTTTTCACTTTGGAGTGCGATAGGCTTACCTATTGCGTTATACCTAGGTTATGACGCGTTTGAAGCCATTTTAGAAGGCGCATTTGAAGTAGATGAGCACTTTAAAGCAGCCCCATTTGAGCAAAATATTCCGCTTATAATGGCACTACTCAGTGTATGGAATACCAGCTTTTTAGGCTTTACGTCGCAAGCTATTTTACCGTACGACCAAGCGCTTCATATGTTACCTGCGTATTTACAACAAGGTGAGATGGAAAGTAACGGTAAACACGTAAACTTTGCAGGCGAAACCGTACCTTATACAACGGTTCCTATTATTTGGGGTATGACTGGTATTAACGGCCAACATGCGTTTTATCAGTGCTTACACCAAGGTAATGTAATTGTACCTGCTGATTTTATAGCCTCAGTTAAGCCGCAGGTAGCCGTAGATAAGCATCACGATATTTTATTATCTAACTTTTTAGCGCAAACAGAAGCAATGATGAGCGGTGTAGATGCACAGCAAGTCACAGAAGATTTAGCCGCTAAAGGTAAAACACAAGCGCAAATTGATGAGTTACTAAATCATAAAATTCATCAGGGTAATCGCCCTACAACATCTATACTGCTAGATACAGTTGATGCAAAAACAGTAGGACGCTTAATTGCGCTGTACGAACATAAAATTTTCTGCCAAGGCATAATTTTAGAAATTTGCTCATTTGATCAATGGGGTGTTGAGCTTGGTAAAGGCCTAGCCTCTAAAATTGAAAGCGAACTAACCGATGACAGCGTAAAACACGCCCACGATAGTTCAACAAATGGCTTAATTGCGTACTACAAGCAACACCGTACGCAGTAATATATTCGCTTATGTAAATAAGCAAACCGAGTACCTTTGAACGGGTAGCGCTGGAGTTCTTAGGGCCTGTATTTTTGTGAGAGGATTTACAGGACTCCTAAGACTCATTTAATTGTGCGAACAGTCAAATAATAAATAAAACGCCATAGCGTAAAACATTCAATAGGCTTTTATTAACACTAAGAGCCACTGTCATTCAAGCACTAAACCTGCATACCAAGCGGCTTATGGAAGTCGCTTTTAGGTATTACAAACGTAGAGAGTAACTATGCTTAATCCTTTTGATATTATAATTTTTGGGGGCGGTGGTGATCTTGCGTTACGCAAATTGCTACCTGCAATGTACAGAGCATATCAAGAAGGCAACTTACCAGAAGGCTCGCGTATTCTGCCTACAGTGCGTGAAGAAAGTAAGCGTGCTGACTACATAGAAACAGCACACAACGCACTGAAAGAGTTTTTAAGTAAAGGCGAATTTAACGCTAAAGATTGGAAAGCATTTTCTACTTACTTAGTGCCTGTAGTAAGCAACGTAACCGAAGCTGACGACAACTGGGATGTACTAAAAGGCATTTTAGATGAGCACGACAGCAATAAATCTCGCGTATTTTATTTATCACTTCCGCCTGCTGTTTACGGCACATGTTGTGAAATTTTATCAACGAAAGGTTTAATCACACCCACTTCACGTGTGGTTGTTGAAAAGCCAATTGGTTACTGCGGCGAATCAGCAGAGGCTATCAATGGTAAAATTGCAGAGTTTTTTGACGAAGAGCAAATTTTCCGTATTGACCACTACTTAGGTAAAGAGACAGTACAAAACCTAATGGCACTGCGTTTTTCAAATTCACTGTTTGAAAACATGTGGGATGCTAAATCTATTGATAATATTCAAATTAGTTTATCTGAAACGGTAGGCCTTGAAAGCCGTGCTGGTTTTTACGATAAAGCCGGTGCACTGCGCGACATGGTGCAAAACCACCTATTACAGTTATTGTGCTTAGTGGCAATGGAATCACCAAATAAACTAAACGCAAATAGCATCCGTACTGAAAAACTTAAAGTATTAGAAGCACTTCGTCCGTTACTCGAAGGTGACGTAGATGAAAATATCGTTCGCGGTCAATACGTACCAGGGGATTTAAACGGTAAAATTGTACCAGGTTACTTAGAAGAGCTTAACGAAGGCTCAAGCAAAACAGAAACCTTTGTGGCTATTCGTGCACACATTGATAACTGGCGCTGGGCGGGGGTACCTTTTTACCTTCGTACTGGTAAGCGTATGGCTAAACGTTGTGCAGAAATTGTGGTTGAGTACAAAAAAGTATCGCACAATATTTATGAAGAAAACGTGGGTAATATTGAGCCAAACCGCCTTGTTATTCGTTTGCAGCCGGAAGAGACGATTCAATTAACGCTTATGTCTAAGCGCCTTGATAATCTTGAAATGCAATTAGAGCCGGTAACGATGAATATTGAGCTTTCTCAAGCATACAGCAATGGTTTCCATTCTGATGCATACAAACGCTTAATGCTTGATGCTGCAGCTAATAACCCATCGTTATTTATACACCGTGACGAAGTTCGTCAAGCGTGGAAATGGATAGATCCAATTATTGAGCGCTGGCAAACCAAAGGCAAACCTGCACTTTACCGTGCTGGTAGCTGGGGACCGGATGATGCTGATGAATTATTAGCTGAAAACAACCACGTGTGGTTTAACACAGGCGATAAGGCGTAAGGTATGGCAACACTTGTTGAAAAATTTTTTGACTCAGAAGATGAGTTAACCGCTGAGCTATCACACACGCTTGAGCAATCTTTACGTGATGGCATAAAAAGTGATGGCCGTGCTGTGCTAATGGTATCGGGCGGTTCGTCTCCGGCGCCGGCGTACAAGCACTTATCAACGCTTGATTTAGATTGGCAAAATATAGATGTAGCCATGGTTGATGAGCGCTGGGTTGAGCCAAGCCACGAAAAAAGTAACGAAGCGTTTATAAAAAGCACCTTGTTACAAAATTACGGCAGTGCCGCTAATTTTATTACCATGAAAAACGATGCTGCAACGGCCGAGCAAGGTACACAAGTATGTGAAGCCGCTTATGGCGCTTTAAAAGCACCGTATGATGTAACAATTTTAGGCATGGGTCCAGATGGCCATACAGCGTCATTGTTCCCACATGCAAAGGGCCTTGAGCATGGTTTAACAACACAGCAAACTGTGTGCGCTATTAATGCAATAGAAAGTGACGTGACAGGCAGCATTACTGAGCGCATGACACTGACTTTAAATGCAATAGCAAACTCTAAAGTGGTTAAACTTCTGATCAGTGGTGAAGAAAAGCTAGCGGTTTACAAGCAAGCTAAAGCGGGTGGTGATGTAAACGATATGCCACTTCGCGCTGTGCTAAACCACCCAAGCATAAATATTGAAGTGTATTGGGCGCCTTAATTTAGCCGCTCATTTACAGTTTAAAAAGGCAGCTTAATTAAGCTGCCTTTTTATTTGGCTAAATAACATGCTAAACCTATTCAAAAAATACCGTCAAACTGTTAACCAATGTTAATGGTTTTTATGGTGCTGTATTAAAATCACCCGTTATTTGTACTGTTTTTGAGCGTATTAGTTGCGTTTTTATTGTCTGTTTTTTAGCAACGCCCAGATTTAGTTAAACTTTATTTTTTCATGACGGTTGTCATAAAACTTTCCCTTCCTTTTTTCGTTCAAAAGCATTAGCCTAAAGGCATTAACAATGAAACATATATATTAAAAATAAACGGAGCAGTAACATGGCGGAGCAACAAGTACAGCCTTTACACAACGAAAAACATGCCAACACTAAAATTCAAAACGGCATCAACGTTGAATTTATGAAAACTCAACATTTAGTGCCAGTAGTTGCACATGAGTTTGCACGCGTAGCAAATGAATTTCCAATGTCTTTTGTTAAAAACAACGAAAGCGGTACTTTCCAAGCAGTTGCAATGTTTGGCCTAGAGCCAGGCGAAAACCTGTTTGTAGAAGATGGTAAATGGACAGCAGCTTTTGCTCCTATGGCATCAACGCGTTACCCATTAGGTCTAGTAAAGCACCCTGAGCAAGATCAGTACGGTATTGTGATTGACGAAGCAAGCTCGCTTGTAGGTGAAGAAGAAGGCAACGCATTATTTGAAAACGGCGAAGAAACTGACTACTTAAAGCGTCGTAAAGAGTCTTTAGTGTCTTTCATTGAGTTTTCTCAAGTAACAGAAGCATTCACTAAATACTTAGCTGATAAAGAGCTACTAGTAGCGCAAACGCTAACTGTAGACATTAAAGGCGAGAAAAAAGACATCAACGGTATTTACCTTATCGATGAGAAAAAACTTAACTCGCTTAGCGATGAAGAGTTTTTAGAGCTTCGTAAGCGCGGTTACTTAGCACCTATTTATTCTTTCTTAACATCTACTCACCAAGTAGCACGTTTAGCACGTTTAAAAGCTAAGCAAGACGCGTAATTACATACACGTTTAGTAAAAAGCGCCTGATGGCGCTTTTTTTGTGCCATTAAACTTACTCTATGCCAATTGGGTTAAAAAGTAGGGGTGATGAAGGGAAATAACGCCCTCGTATTTCGCTTTGTTATTAGGCTGTTTATTGGCTGCTTAAATAAAGTGCTAACTTAATACCGTTGATATTAGTTGAAAAAATACGCGTAAACATTCAAAGTAAATTCAATACTAAATTTAAAAAAGAGCGCACTATGAAAAAAACATTCTTATTGTCAGTTTTAGCCAGCGGCTGCTTAACATTAAGCACGCAAGCATTAAGTGAACAAGCCCCGTTTGCTATAGCGATTCATGGTGGAGCAGGCACAATTGAAAAAGCAAAATTTACCCCAGAGCAAGAAAAAGCCTACCGAGCAAAACTAGCCGAAGCTGTTGAAGCAGGTTACAGCGTACTTGAAAAGGGCGGCGAAAGTTTAGATGCAATCACCACTGCTATTGAAGTGTTAGAGCAGTCGTCTTATTTTAATGCTGGGCGCGGTGCAGTGTACACCTATGATGGCAGCCATGAACTTGATGCCTCAATAATGGATGGGCGAAACCGTCAAGCGGGTGCGGTCGCTGGCGTAAAGCACATAGAAAGCCCAATTCAATTAGCCCGCTTAGTAATGGATAACTCAGTACACGTAATGCTTAGTGGTCAAGGCGCTGAAGAATTTGCAAAAGAGCAGGGCGTTGCGCTGATAGAAAATAATATATTTGATACTAAGCACCGTTATGAAGCACTTTTAAAAGCAAAGCAAAAATTAGAAAAAGCAACCAGCAAAGACTACCAAGCTGCGCATAAAGCCCTGCCTACAAATTATAAAATGGGCACCGTAGGCGCAGTGGCACTTGATAAAAACGGCAATTTAGCCGCAGGTACATCTACAGGTGGCATGACCGCAAAACGCTTTGGCCGCATTGGTGATTCCCCTGTTATTGGCGCGGGTACATTTGCTGAAAACGATTCGTGTGCGGTGTCGGCCACCGGTCACGGCGAGTATTTTATTCGCTACAGTGTTGCCAGTGATATTTGCGCACGCGTTAAATATCAAAATAAAACCATTGAACAAGCTGGGGATGAGGTTATTAACCAGGTGCTTGCGCCTATAGGTGGTACAGGTGGGGTTATTATTGTGGATGCTAAAGGTCATATTAGTATGCCATTTAATACCTCGGGCATGTACCGAGCGAGCAAATCGAACACGCAAGCAACCTTTGTAGGAATTTTTAAAAACCAATAGCGTGATATATAAGCCTTATAGGGATTGTAGGATTAACGCTGCGCGTTTATTTTGATACTATTAGCCCTCATTTATTAAATTTATAAGGTGTGCGGGTGGTAAACCTAGGTCAGTTGTTTGGCGAGCTTAAAACGTGCTTAAAAAAAGATCAGTTTATATTTAAAAAACGCTTACATGGCGTAAAAAAAATACAAGACGAGACTAAGCAGGCCAATGCCCTTGAAAAAATAGCGGCTGATATTACCCGCAGCCAGCAGCTACGTGAAAAACGTTTAGCTGAGCTGCCCGCTGTCACGTACCCTGAGCAATTACCGGTAAGTCAAAAAAAGGACGTCATTAAAGACGCCATTGCGAATAATCAAGTGGTGATTATTGCCGGTGAAACAGGCTCAGGTAAAACCACGCAAATACCAAAAATGTGTTTAGAGCTTGGCCGTGGGGTTGATGGCTTTATTGGCCATACCCAGCCAAGACGTTTAGCCGCGCGCAGCGTAGCTAACCGCATTGCTGAGGAAATGAAATGTGAGCTTGGCCAACAAATCGGTTTTAAAATACGCTTTAGTGATCAGGTTTCTAATAATACGTATGTAAAACTGATGACCGACGGTATTTTGCTCGCCGAAATACAACAAGACCGTTTTTTAAATCAGTACGACACCATCATTATTGATGAAGCCCATGAGCGCAGCTTAAATATCGATTTTATTTTGGGGTATTTAAAAAACTTACTGCCAAAGCGCCCCGACTTAAAAGTTATTATTACCTCGGCGACCATTGATCCTGAACGTTTTTCAAAGCACTTTGATGATGCGCCAATTATTGAAGTATCGGGACGTACATTCCCCGTTGAGGTGCGCTATAACCCTATAAGCGATATAAATAAAGACGCTATGGAAGCCGAAGGCGACCAACTGCAAGGTATTTTTGATGCGGTAGATGAGCTGTGCGCTGAAGGGCCAGGGGACATTCTCATATTTTTAAATGGCGAGCGCGAAATACGCGATACCGCAGAGGCGCTCTCTAAACGTAATTTAAAACACACCGACGTATTACCACTTTATTCGCGCTTATCTAACGCAGAGCAAAATCGTATATTTGCCCCGCATTCGCGCCGCCATATTATTTTATCAACCAACGTAGCCGAAACTTCATTAACGGTGCCGGGTATTCGTTATGTAATAGACCCAGGTACAGCGCGTATTAGCCGTTACAGCTATCGTACTAAAGTACAGCGTTTACCTATTGAGCCTATTTCTCAGGCAAGTGCGAACCAACGTATGGGACGTTGCGGCCGTGTTGAAGCGGGTATTTGTATACGTTTATACTCGCAAGATGACTTTATATCTCGCCCTGAATTTACAGACCCAGAAATACTGCGCACTAATTTAGCCTCTGTTATTTTGCAAATGTTGGCATTAGAGCTTGGCGATATGAGCGAGTTTCCGTTTGTACAAGCGCCAGATAGTCGCAATATTAACGATGGTTTAACCCTACTTGAAGAACTTCAGGCGATTAAGCCGAGTAAAAAGCGCCATCAAACGAGTTTAACGCAATCAGGGCGTGAGCTTAGCCGCTTACCGGTCGACCCGCGTTTAGCTAAAATGGTGTTGACGGCTAATAAGCTCGGTGCACTACGAGAAGTTATTATTATTGTGGCAGCGCTGTCGATTCAAGACCCCCGAGAGCGCCCGCAAGAAAAACGCGCCGCAGCGAACGAAAAACACAGTCGCTTTGATGACCCTGACTCGGATTTTATTGCTTTTTTAAATCTTTGGAATTACCTAGAAGAGCAGCAAAGTGAGCTGACAAATAGCCAGTTTAGAAAGTTGTGCCAAAAAGACTTTTTAGCTTATATGCGTATTCGGGAGTGGCAAGACATTGTTTATCAAATAAGCACTGTGTGCAACGAAATGAAAATTAAAGCCACCACGCAAGTGGCTGACTCTGAGCTAATACACAAAGCGCTACTGAGCGGCATGTTAAGTCACATAGGCTTTAAAGACGAAAAGCAAATATATAAAGGCGCTCGCAACAGCCAGTTTCATATTTTTCCGGGTTCTGGATTATTTAAAAAGAGGCCCAAATGGATTATGTCGGCAGAGCTGGTAGAGACCAGTAAACTATACGCACGCATTAATGCCAAAATAGATATTAATTGGGTAGAGCCCCTTGCACAGCACTTAGTAAAACGAAGCTATTCTGAGCCGCATTGGGAGAAAAAACCAGGCGCTGTTATCGCGTTCGAGCAACAAACCTTGTACGGCTTATTGGTGGTTAATAAACGCCGCTGTGTGTATAGCAATATAGACCCTAAAGTTAGCCGTGAGCTGTTTGTACGCACCGCCCTTGTAGAGCAAGAGCTTGGCTTAAATGAGCAATTTTTAGCGTACAACCGCGAGCTAATAGAAGATATTCAGGTACTTGAGCATAAATCGCGACGTCGCGATATTTTGGTTGATGAGCAAACGTTATTTGAATTTTACGATAAAAAAATACCTAAAGAAATCAACAACCGTGCAGCCTTTATAAAGTGGTATAAAACCCAAAAGCAAAAAGATAAACGCTACCTATACATGACCCGTGAAGAGCTTATGCAACACGGTGCAAGTAATATTACTGAGTTTGATTACCCTGATACATGGCAGCAAGATAATATTATTTTGCCGCTGAGCTATCATTTTGATCCAGGACAAGCTGTTGATGGGGTGGCTGTACAAATACCGGTAGCACTTTTAAACCAAGTGCAAGAAACCGGGTTTGATTGGCACATACCTGCCTTTAGGCATGAGCTAATAAGTGGTTTAATTAAATCGTTACCTAAGTCGTTACGTCGTAACTTTGTACCTGCTCCCAATTACGCTGATGCTGTACTGGCAGCCATTGAGCCTATGCAAGGCAGCTTACTTGATGCACTTACTACACGCTTACTAAGAATGACAGGCGTAAAAGTAGATATAGAAGCGTGGGATTTAAACGCACTGGCGCCTCATTTAAGGTTGCAGTTTGAGGTGCGTGATGAGCACGATAAATTGCTTGCACGCGGGCTAGATTTAGCAAAACTAAAAGCACAGCTGCAAGGCAAAGTAACCGATACGCTATCAAAGGTAGCCGATAAAGGCATTGAAAAAGCTGATTTAACACAATGGGACTTTGGCGCTTTGCCTGCCTCGTACGTTAAAAAGCAAGGCCAATACGAAATAAAAGCTTACCCAGCGCTGGTAGATAAAAAATCCACAGCGGCAATTGAGCTCTTTGATAGTGAAGAAAAAGCCCAGCAAGCGCATCAGCAAGGTTTACGGCGTTTAGTATTATTAAATGTGCCGTCGCCAATAAAGTACCTTCAGCAAAACTTGCCTAATAAAGCCAAACTGGGCTTGTACTTTAATCCGTTTGGGAAAATTGCAGATTTAATTGACGATTGTATTGCCGCCGGCGTAGACAGCTTATTAATAAAGCATGGTGATATACGCGATGAAAACGCTTTTGATAAAGTTAAAGAGCAAATTAGGGGCGAACTAGGCGATGCTGTGGTAGAAATTGCCACACAGGTTGAACAAGTTTTAAGCATTGCCCACGCGTTACATAAAAAAATGAAAGGGCGTGTCGATTTAACTATGATAACTGCCCATGGCGATATAAAATCGCAGCTTGAGTCACTTATCTTTAAAGGGTTTGTGAGCGCTCACGGTGCGAATAAAATGCCCGACCTAATTCGTTATTTAAAAGCGATTCAAAAACGTTTAGAAAAATTACCTGTTGATCCTAACCGCGATAGACTGTGTGTTTTAGAACTTGAAAAAGTAGCGCAAGAGTACAAAAAGCTCGCAAATAAAATTCCAAAAGGCTTACCTATTCCGCAACAAGTAAACGCTATTTTTTGGATGCAGCAGGAGCTTAGGGTGTCACTGTTTGCGCAAACCTTAGGTACCCCATATCCTATTTCTGCAAAACGCGTTATGAATGCGATAAAAGAGATAGAATAAAACTTGCATTTTCTATTAAGCTTAGTACCTTAATAGAAGGATTTATTTTTGGTTGAGAAGGAAGCGACATACCTATGTCCTCATCGGTTGAACATAAGATTAAGCGATTGTTAGTTGTAGATGACGAGTATTTTAATTATGAAATGCTTAAATCTGCCCTGACTTCAAAATTTGATGTTAGTTATGCTGACTCGGGGAAAAGCTGTTTGGCGTCTGCCATTGCTAACCCGCCGGATATTATTTTGCTTGATGTATGTATGCCTGGCCTAGATGGGTATGATACATGTCGGATGCTTAAGCACACGCCTGAAACTAAAAATATACCTGTTGTTATGGTTTCGGGCTTAGAGTCGCCCTCGGAAAAGCAAGCTGGCTTTGATGCAGGGTGTGATGCCTATGTAGTAAAACCGTTTTCGATGGGTACTTTATTTGAGCAAATAAACACGGTTGTTTAAAGGTGATGCATGTTTACTGAAGATAAGCGCAATTTTAGACGTATGCAGGTTAATACGCCTGCGCAATTAACAACAATAGAGCCAGTTGCTGGGCTAAATTATACCGCAGAATGTGTTGATTTAAGTGCCACTGGGTTATCACTTCATTTAGATGACTTGCTTGAGCTCGATACTTTGTTACAGGTTAATATAGAGTCGACTCACCCAAGTATTGCCTCTTTAAATGCAACGGCTAAAGTTATACGTGCTAGCAAAGAAGACGATGGCACCATTACCGCAGGATTAGAAATAGTTCAGTTTAATTAAATTGAATAAACACCAAGCGGGTGGCTTTTGCTATCGCGGGTGTTAAATAGTTCGATTTTATTACCTACGTCCTTGTAGGTAATAACAATAATTTTTAGTAAACCTTACAAATCAAGCCTTTTAAATAAAAGCCTTCAGGGTAACTGCCAGCAATAGGGTGATCGGCCGCTTGATTTAAACGCTCCATAACCAATAGCTCTTTACCTGCATCTAGCGCAGCGTCTGCTACCACTTTTTGAAACAAGTTTTGCTCCATTAATCCAGAGCACGAGAAGGTAAGTAATGTACCGCCTGGTTTTAATATTTGCATAGCAATCATGTTTATATCTTTATAACCACGACATGCACCGGTTAACTGCGCTTTGTTGTCTGCAAATTTTGGTGGGTCCATCACAATAGTGTCAAACTGTTTGCCTTCCTCACGGTATTGGCGTAATAGCTTAAACACATCTTGTTTTACAAAATCGACTTTATTTAAATCTAAGTTATTGTGCTCTACGTTACGCTTAGCGGTATCCAGTGCTGGTTGTGATACATCAACATTAGTGACGTGTTTACAGCCACCACGTAGTGCGTAAAGTGAGAAAGTACCTGTGTAGCTAAAGCAATTTAATACGGTTTTATCTTTTGAAAAGCGCTCAAGTGCTGCGCGGCTATCACGCTGATCCAGGTAAAAGCCTGTTTTATGACCTTCTAAAATGTCTACTTCAAGCTTTAAGCCATTTTCTTCAATAACCACAGGCTCTGAAGGTTCGTTGCCCCACAGTACACCTTTAATAGGTTCTAAGCCTTCTTTGGTGCGCACGTCTACATCTGAGCGCTCATAAATATTCGCACCAGGAAAAATAGCCATTAACGCGCCTACAATTTCACCTTTATGGCGCTCAGCGCCGGCACTTAGTAATTGGCAAACTAAGGTGTTATCAAACTTATCAATGGTTACACCTGGCAAGTAGTCAGACTCAGCAGCACACAACCTAAAGCCAGTTAAACCGCCTTCGGCTATCGCATGCTCGCGGGCATGTAAAGCACGGCGTAAGCGACGCTCAAAAAAGTGTTGGTCTATTACTTCTTTTTCATCAAAGCTCCACACTCGCGCTCTTATTTGTGAGTGAGGGCTATAAGCTGCGGTGGCTAAAAATTTACCTTCGCTGTCGTGAATGGTAACCGTATCACCTAGGCCTGGTTTACCTTTAATTTTTTTGATGGCTTTTGAAAATAACCAAGGGTGTTTTCTTTTTAATGATTTTTCGCGACCAGCTTGTAGGTAAACGGCAGATGACATAAGGCTTCTCAGTTGTAATAAATAAGCGCTGTATTTTAGTCAAGCATAGGGCAACATACAATGAATGTTTTGCAAGGGAGGTGTAAAGCACGTTAAAGTACGGATAATTCTCATATAAATTAGTTTTTTGGAACATCACTGTGGCCAACACTGCTTTAAGCCCTGAGTTACAACAGCTTGATTCTCAATGTCGCTCATTTATTACTTCGTTAATACATGCCGATGTAGCACACGACATAACGCATATTGAACGCGTAGTGCGTGTTGCCATTCAATTATGTCACGCCGAGCAAGCCAATATGAATATTGTTTTGCCGGCGGCGTGGATGCACGATTGTGTCGCGGTGGCAAAAAACCACCCCGATAGAGCAAAAGCATCTACTATGGCGGCAGATAAAGCCATTGCGTTTTTAAAATCAATTAACTACGACGCATGTTTGTTTGATGATATTCATCATGCTATCGCAGCCCATAGCTTTAGCGCCAATATAGCGGTTAAAACTGTAGAAGCGCAAATCGTGCAAGATGCCGATAGAATGGATGCACTCGGTGCAATAGGCGTTAGCCGTTGTATGAAAGTAGGGGGCTCTATTAGCCGCTTACTGTATAACCCTGATGACCCATTTTGTGTTAACCGCGAAGCAGATGATAAAACCTATACCCTTGATCATTTTTTTATTAAATTGCTTCATATTGCTAAGAGCATGAATACGCCCTCAGCTAAAGCCGAGGCAGAGCGACGCACAGAGTATATGTATGCGTTTTTAGAGCAGCTAAAATCAGAAATTGGTCAATAATATGAGCGCTCCGTTATTATCGGGCATTGATCATTGCCACCTTAATGTTGAAAACATCCAAGAAGCGCTAAAGTGGTACAAGCAGGTACTAGGCTTTAGCGTAGTTGAAGAGCTTGCCTTTTGGGATGAAAATGGCAAAGGGCCACTCACACTTGAAGATAGCGCAAAAACAACGCGTTTAGCGTTATTTGAAGGGCAAGGGCGAAGCAAAGGTATTGCGTTTGCAGCCACCGGTGCACAGTTTATTGGTTGGGTTGATTATTTAAATGGCTTAAACATAAAAACTGTACTGGCCGATCACGGTGTAACGTTTTCGCTTTATTTTAAAGATAACAGTGGGAATAGCCACGAAATAAACTCTCATGACTACCCGCACATAAAAGCGGTATATGGTGATGTAAAACAAGGCTCGCGCACGCGCAATACTTAGTGTTGCTCTTGATATGCGTTTTTAATTGCGATTATAGCATCGAGCTTATTTACAAATAAATTGATGAGGTGGGGGTCAAAGTGTTTACCCGCTTGTGCTTGCATATGCTCAAGCGCCTCTTCTACACCCCAAGCCTCTTTATACGGGCGTTTAGAGGTAAGGGCATCAAATACATCTGCAATAGCCACAATACGCCCTTCAACCGATATTTGTTCGCCTTTTAAACCATTAGGGTAGCCACTGCCATCCCACTTTTCGTGGTGCTCTATAGCCAGTTTATGGGCAAGTTGTAATAGCGCTGATGAGGAATTTGCTAAAATTTGCGCGCCAATAGCCGCATGCTGTTTCATGTGGTCAAATTCGTCAGGGGTTAATCGCCCAGGCTTTAATAAAATAGCATCCGGAATACCTATTTTACCTACATCGTGCATGGGGGCTGCTTGGCGAAGTAGCTCTGCTTGTTGCTCACCCATGCCAAATTCTAATGCTAATAATTTACTGTATTGGCTCATCCTAGCAATGTGCTCGCCAGTGTCTGTGTCTTTGTACTCTGCAGCGCGGCCTAATCGATGTACTAAATCAACATGGGCTTGCTTTAATTGCTCGGCTTGTACAAGCGATAAATGCGTTTTAACACGTGCGCGCACAATCGCAGGGCTAATAGGTTTAGTAATGTAATCAACAGCGCCGAGTTCAAAGCCTTTAAACTCATCGCTTTCATCACCCAAAGCCGTTACAAAAATAATTGGGATATGCGAAAGTGCGGGTGTGCTTTTAAGTATTTCGCAGACCTCAAAGCCATTCATATCGGGCATCATGATATCGAGTAATATAAGTTTAGGCTGTTCTTTTTCTAGTAGCGCAAGTGCTGCAGCGCCCGATTTAGCAAAAGACATACGGTATTGATTACCTAATACTTCTCGCATGACTTTTAAGTTAGCAGGTTCATCGTCAACGATTAATATACGTGGTTTGTCGTTGCTAAAATCCATTCAATATTCTCATTCTTGGGTAAATTCTTTAATTAGACCGTCTAGCACGTGTTGCACCTGATCAAAGTCAAATTCATCAAATGCGTTTACAACCTCATTTATTTGAGTTTGTAAGTGTGCAGGGGCGTTATTTTCAAGCTGCGCAAGCAAATCATCGTTGAGCTCGGCGCTTTGCGCTTCATGGTGCAGCGTTTCACACAGTGACTTTAATTCAGCCGCGTTTAGCGTGCTTTTTTGCTCAGTATTTTCACTCTCAGCAGGCGTGATTTGTGCGCACTCATCGCCTGATATTAATTGCGTTATTGTCTCTAACTCGTCTTTTATTTGTGTTACTAACGCTGTAGATTGCTCAGAAGTTTGCTCGCGCTCTAAATTGGCTAATAAAGTCATTAATGTTGTTAGGCCTAAATTACCGGCGACCCCTTTAAAGGTATGTATCAGGCTATTGGCGTCTTTAATCTCAGATAACTTACTGTTAAATAAAATATCAAATCGTTTATTGCTGTCATTTATAAATTTGGCAATTTCGGTTAACTGCTTACATTTATTACCCCAAAGCATCACACCTTTTTCAAAGTCGAT
This sequence comes from Pseudoalteromonas sp. GABNS16E, assembly GCF_028598715.1. NCBI lineage: Bacteria > Pseudomonadati > Pseudomonadota > Gammaproteobacteria > Alteromonadales > Pseudoalteromonadaceae > Pseudoalteromonas > Pseudoalteromonas sp. GABNS16E. Next base: position 5,989 of record NZ_JAQREZ010000024.1, on the reverse strand, counting down.
GTGTTTAGCCTCAGGGTCTGATTGGCTAATAACCATATCTTTAGCAATACCTAAGCCAAGCACCTGGACAATTTCTTGGTTAAGCTGATTTATATCTATCGGCTTATTAGCAAAGCCGTTCATGCCGGCACGTTTAGCTGTGAGTTTATCTTGCTGTAGGACGCTTGCCGTTAACGCAATAATGGGGGTAAATTTAAGCTGCCTTTGCTTTTCTATGGCTCTAATTTTTGTGGTTGCTTCTATGCCATCACACTCAGGCATATGAATATCCATTAAGATGACATCAAAATCTTGTTTCTCGAATATTGCAATAGCTTCTAAACCGTTGCTTGCTTTGCTTACCAAATGTTGATCTTTAGAAAGTAATAACGAAAGCAGCTCGGTGTTTTGCTCAATATCATCCACCACAAGTACCCTTAGCGATGGTAATTGAGTGTGCAGGCCATCGAAATGGTCTATTTTTTCTGAATCGCCTTGTATAAGCGGTAAAGAGAAGTAAAAGCAGGTGCCTTTGTTTTCTTCACTGACTAGGTTTATGGTGCCGCCCATCAGCTCTACTAATTGTTTACTAATGGTTGTTCCAAGGCCTGTACCGCCAAAGCGACGAGTAGTGGTGCCATCGGCCTGAACAAACGGCTGAAATATAGCTTTAACGCGGTCTTTGGCAATACCTATACCGGTATCTTGGACTTCAAAAAAGAGCTGATCGGTTTGCGTAGTACTTACAGTGAGCTCAACCGAACCTTGCTCGGTAAATTTAATGGCGTTACCGATGAGGTTAGTTAAAATTTGCCTTAACCTATCTGGGTCGCCATAGTAAGTTGTGGCAACAGAATCTTTAATGTTCAACTTTAAACGCAAGTCTTTCTTTTTTGCTTCAAGCCAAAATGTCGAAATAATGCTATCGAGTACTTGTTTTAAACTAAAGTGAACGGGTTCAATAGTTAGCTTTCCGCGCTCAAGTTTTGCGGTATCAAGCACTTCGTTAAGTAACCTTAATAATGAACGCGCCGCATTATTAACTGTAACCAAGTGTTTTTGCTGTTCTTGGTTTAGCGGAGTGTCCATCAGTAGGTCGCTAAAACCGATAATAGAATTCATCGGCGTGCGGATCTCATGGCTCATATTAGCCATAAAAGATTGCTTAGCGTGCGCTGCTTCTTCAGCTTGCAATTTTGCCTTTTCAAGTTTGTCTTCGTATTCTTTTTGTTCTGTAATATCAACCAATACCCCATCTATCCACTGCGGGTTATTATCTTTATCACAGGTAATACTGCCTTTATCTAATACCCAGGCAACTTTGCCGTTACGGTGGCGAATACGATACTCTACCGAGTACTTTAAACTTGAGGTCATGGCTTGCGCTACGGTTTCGTTTACCGTTGGCTGATCTGTTTTTAAAATAAGGTCGTTAAGTTCTATGCAGCTTTCTGTGAACTCTTCTGGCGTGTACCCTGTTAGTTCAGCCACTGTTGGGCTGATAAATAACATGCTCCAGTTTTCGTCGTACTTACAGCGAAAAGCAGCGCCAGGCATATTATCCATTAAAGAGCGGTACTTTTGCTCTTTTTCAATAAGGCTTTGCTGCATAGCGCGTTGTTCGGTTAAATCGGTGATAAAGCCAACATATAACGGCATATGGCCTGGCTGATTAACTTCCCCTATACCTAAGCGAATAGGAAAAAGGTGGCCATCTTTGTGTTTGGCAGACACATCCCTATTTATACCAATTACTTTTCCTAGATCTACATTTTTGGCGTGAGACAAATAGCCATCATGGTGGCGAGCGATTTCATCGGCCATCAGCATTTTTACATTATGACCTTGAACTTCGTTTTCTCGCCAACCAAAAATTTTGCTGGCAGCTTCGTTAAAGCTCAAAATAATGCCGGTGTGATCTATAGTCACAATGCCATCAATAGCAGTGCCTAAAATAGCATTTAGTCGAGATTCATCCGCCGATTTTTCCTCAAGCAGTAAGCGGTATCTAACCATGCCATTTATAACTGCAATGACACAGGTTATAGCAACGGTCGCGGTAGCTACGGCAATAGCCACAAAAGCAAGCTCAGTGGTTGACTCTTCGTAATCGGGTAAAAGCGGAGAGGTTGCAACAAAGCGGGTAGCAGCCATACCCATATAGTGCATACCAGCCACCGCTGAGCCTAAAATAACAGCGGTAATAGAGCGGGCTTGCAGTTGTGATAAATTAGGTAGCAAACGCGTTAAATGATAACGCGTAAAAAGTGCTATGAACGATAAACCAACAGCGACCACAATTGATAAAGCAAATATGATTGCATCGTAACGTAGTAACGGGGCCAGCTCCATTGCTGCCATGCCGCTGTAGTGCATTGTACCAATGCCTGAGCCTAGTAAAATAGAGCAAATAATAAGGTGTTTGTATGACCCTTGCGATTTTACTAAAATCGAAAAAGCGTACTGACATGCAATAAACGCCGGTAAAAAAGACAACACGGTAATGATTGGGTCGTAGTGTATTTCTGTGCATAACGAAAAGGCCAACATACCTATAAAATGCATACTCCAAATACCGGCCGATAAAACAGTGGCACCGGTCACATTGGCTAAGCGTTTATAGCTTTCGAATTGCGTTTGCTTTGCTACATCAACCAACCAGATCGTAAAAAAGGCAGCAAAAATAGCGGTAATGACCGATAAACTAACCAGTATAGGGTTATATGCACCGTTGATAATGAGGCTCGGATCGTGGTCGGTTATAAAAAATGCAGACAGCATAGTGGCTCAAATTAGTATCTTTATTGAACTAGTTTAATAGATTTATTTTATAAATAAACTGTTAATCTAATAATTTATATTATAAATCAGCGAGGTTACTTTTTGGCATTAAAGTATTAACATGCGTAGCGTACTTTATTAATAAGACGTGATTTTTCGTAAATAAAAATAATAATAAACACTGAGCCCATTTATTTATCGCTAAATAACTGCATTGATTAAATAAGGCTTTATAATACGCTTTTATTTATATTTAGAGCATACACCTTGTTTGAGTATCAGCTAAAACGCAGTGCAAGGCGTAAAACAGTGGCAATAAAAGTTAGCCAAAAATTAGTTACTGTTTATGCGCCTACACACGTGCCAAAACTACAAATAGAACAATGGCTGTTTAGTAAAAATGAGTGGGTAACTGCGCAATTGCATAAACAACTTAACGCCATTGATACTCAACAACACCCGTTTAAAAACCAGCAAATAATGGTTTTTGCTAAGCCATATACTATTACTTTTGCAAAAGGGACACGCTCACATGTTCAGCAATCCGATAGCGTATTTACTATTTACACTTCTAATCGAGTAAAAAAACAGCCTGAAAAACGCAAGCAGTTACTTTGCCTTGCCCTTGAAGAAACGCTAACAAACTACATTGAAATGCGTTTAGCTTATTATTGCCAAAAGATGTCAGAAGCATTACCGACTAAATTGACGATTGGAAGTTATAAACGTAAGTGGGGGAGTTGTAATTCTCGGCGAGAGCTAACCTTTAGCCTTAACCTTGTTGGGGCGCCTCATCATATAATTGATTATGTTATTGTGCACGAATTGGCTCATTTAAAGTATTTGAACCACAGCAGTGCTTTTTGGAAGCACGTAGCTAATTTTTATCCCGATTATAAATCTGCATCAGCATGGCTTAAAAACCACGGGGCAACATTACAGTGGGTATTTGATAATTAGTCTAAAAATGAAGTTTTAAATAGTGATGAAAAAGACATAGAAAAGGATACTGAAGATAAGAAGTGGTGGAGGGAGCTGGATTCGAACCAGCGAAGGCTGAGCCGTCAGATTTACAGTCTGATCCCTTTGGCCGCTCGGGAACCCCTCCACACTATTTTGTTACATTTGGCCCCACTTAACTTAGCGGTAAGAAAAGTGGTGGAGGGAGCTGGATTCGAACCAGCGAAGGCTGAGCCGTCAGATTTACAGTCTGATCCCTTTGGCCGCTCGGGAACCCCTCCAATGCAACGGCGCTGATAATAGCAAACTGCGTATTTAAGTAAAGAAAAAAGCTAAAGAAATTTGAAATAAAGCCGATAAATATCTATCAGTTATCATAATCGGCTAAAGACTATGCAAATCGATGATTTGTTAATCACAGAGAGTCAACTAAAGACCAGGCTAAATAAAAGTGTGCATGAAAATCGCAGAGGCGAATTCTCACTTTTATTAGCGATGCTATCGCACGATGCGCTGGATTTTAGTCAATTTCACTTGCCAAAAATTGAAACGCATAGTGCTTATGTAGACGAAAAACAGTTAAGAGAGCGCTTTGGTGCTGGACCAAAGCAATTATTAGCTCCCGAAAAATTTGATATGACCATAGGGCAAAAGCACGCGTCGGTGATTGTTCAACAAGGCGAACAAGCAGGCATGAAAGCAATAAAATTAAGCCACTGCTTAAACCCTGAGCCACTAGCGATTAGAGATGACAAGTTACATATTCCTTTAACAGTAATCGATAATTGTGAACTATCAGTACGCAGGCGCTTAAATGACACGCACACCGCGCTTGCAAGTCCACAAATGGACGCCGCAGCATTTTATGACGATTTAACTAATGAGGCTATACATAAGCCATTGCTTGTTGCTAACGCATAAAAATAATTTAACACTTGTGCGTTTTAAAAGCTTAAAACACCTTATATTTAATAATCGGTTATGCAATAAAATAGAACAATTCTTTTTTTGTTTAAAAAAAGCATCCACAAATTAAATGCAATTGCTATAATGGCTGCAAATGGTATGACTTGAGTGCCATTATCATTAAATCAAGGTAATTAGGAACGTAATGAAGAAAACATTCACGCTAAATCATGAGAAAATCAAATACCCTCGTATGGTTGATGCTGCAAAGCATGAAGTGAAAAAATATTTGAAAAGAGAGCGCAATAAAACGCTACCTGTTGAAGCTGATTACTGGGCGTTTGACTGTAAGTTTGGCACAAGTGCCGATGATGCCGAAGTTGTTCACGTAGCTGAAATTAACAACAAGATCAGCGAAATCGAAAAGCAGGCGCTTACTTCATTCTATGTTGAGATTTTAGCTAGACCTGCGCAGCGTGAATCGTTCGATCTAGATGATGATGAATAACCAATAGCAATATTGTAGAAAATGGACCTAGATGGTCCATTTTTTGTTTATGGCAGTTATTAACATGTTTAGTGGTATAGAGTAGCGCTTAAATAAAAAGCTATTTTTATGCTAAGTGTTTAGCTTTTTTTATACACTGTGACACTTTTTATATTTTTTACCGCTTGCACATGGGCAGGGGTCGTTTCTGGCAACTTTTATATCGGCGACCGGATTAATAATACCCTCTAAATAACGCCATTCACCGTCCTCTTTTATAAAGTCTGATTTCTCATCCAACTCACAATATAAGTTTTGGTAAAAATAATACGCGTTAAAGGCAACATAACCTCGCTCATCACTTTGCTGCGTATCGCGCACAACTAATTTTACAAAGCGGCAGCTATTGGCAAAGTCAGCAATTTCATTTACTGGGTTTTGTGCTTGTTTTTCTTTGGCGTAAGTTTTAAATATATAAGATGCATTTTTTAATGCATAAGCACTAAAGCGCGAACGCATTAGTTGCTCAGGTGTGGCTGGGGTTTTTATATCAAGATGATAAGGCTGGCAACAGTCGCCATAATTAAGCTGACTGTTGCATAAGCAAGCGCTAGTACTGGTTACACTCATAAAATACTAGGGCGTGTTGATCTTTGTGGTATGAAAAACAAACAGCATGAAGATAAGGTATAATTGAATTCGCCAGAAAACTTTACACCGAACCTACATGCCAAGATTAATGTTAACATACGGGACATGGAATGTCTTATCAAAAGTAATGTACTTAAGTGGTCGAATTTATAATAAGCCCGACCATAGAAAAACGCTCGAAGGCATACTGTATAAGATGCGCACAGGTATTCCATGGCGAGATTT
>NZ_JAQREZ010000232.1:0-248 GCF_028598715.1 Pseudoalteromonas sp. GABNS16E | reverse complement strand
AATCACGTCAACTTCGCTTTATTGGATCTATGCGGCTACAGCTTTGCACCGCGATACGCGCAATTTAACAGCGTCATCAACGATCTGTTTGAGGTGACTGAAAATGAACAATGTAACACCATACTTGCGCTGAAGAAACCCATCAGGACGGGGGTCATCGAAACGGGATGGCAGGATATCAGGCGTATTGTCCTGTCACTTCAGACAAAACGAACAACACAGGCAATACTGGTGAGAAAACTGTCTGG
>NZ_JAQREZ010000231.1:0-249 GCF_028598715.1 Pseudoalteromonas sp. GABNS16E | reverse complement strand
AATAGTCTAATTATATAAATATCAGTATATTAAGTGAACTAAATGTATAGATTAATAGATCATAAGCAGAACATACTTAGACCAAAAGGTGATCAGAGTTTTCACACAGTCTGTGCCATAAGCCGACCTTGAGACACATAGAGATTAAGACTGCAAAGATACGAAAGCGGAAGTTAGCTTTGGCCTGTTTAACGACAAATATTCCGACAAAGCAGTCATGACTATTAGTTTATTGTTAAATCTAATCTT
>NZ_JAQREZ010000230.1:0-251 GCF_028598715.1 Pseudoalteromonas sp. GABNS16E | reverse complement strand
GAAGTAAAACAGCTCGAAGGCGAGCCTCGGCCAACGATAGTGTAGCATTTGCTATGTGACTCTCTACCGCTGTGGGCACTACGACATTGCCAGGCTCCAAATACAAGAAAGCCCGACTCGAAAGAGCGTAAGCGTCCGGCCAACCACACCTAGCAACACCATTTTTTGTATTTGAAAATACCTTCAACTTTTTATTGGAGGTCATTATGAATTCACCCATCCCTAAACGTTGGCTAGAAATCCTAGCGCTT
>NZ_JAQREZ010000229.1:0-251 GCF_028598715.1 Pseudoalteromonas sp. GABNS16E | reverse complement strand
AGCTTGCTTCAAAATAGTGAGGATCTGACTGTCTGTAAAATGTGCTTTTTTCATAATTTTCTCCTGTGTTTACAATAAGAGAAAATTCTACGTTTGGCATCTATTATTTTTCGGGGGGATTACCGTAGCTCCCATCCAGAGTTTAATTGTGCCAAAGGGGTGCTCAACAGTTTGCTTGCGATGAAGCATCAATTCAGGTTCATTCTTTAGCTTTTGAAGCATTTCTTCTGTCAGAATCTCATGCACCCACC
>NZ_JAQREZ010000228.1:0-252 GCF_028598715.1 Pseudoalteromonas sp. GABNS16E | reverse complement strand
GTTATGGACTTATAATAATGAACGCCCTAACATGGGCATAGGTGGGATAACACCCATACAAAAACTGGAAAAGTTAAACAACGAAAATTCTACAGATAACCTCCATTAAAAATGGGGAGATTACCGTTTAATCGTACGGTTAGGTATGACTGGCTAAGTCATTATATTTACAGTGATATTAGTGAGTTACAAGATAAAGCTACCGATTGGTTATGGACTTATAATAATGAACGCCCTAACATGGGCATAGGT
>NZ_JAQREZ010000227.1:0-252 GCF_028598715.1 Pseudoalteromonas sp. GABNS16E | reverse complement strand
TGATTATATCAACGGATATTACAATAATGTTAGACCACATCATTATAATGCTGGTTTAGCGCCGAATGAATCTGAGGTTAGATATCAAGATTCTAAAACTGTGGCCAAAATTAGTTGACCACTACATAAAGACCTTGAACGTCAAGTTCGTAACCTTGAAAAGCAGCTTGAGGACGTACAGTTGGAGAACGACGTACTAAAAAAGGCGAGGGCCTACTTCGACAGTCTAAAAGAATAAGGTTTCAATATATT
>NZ_JAQREZ010000226.1:0-252 GCF_028598715.1 Pseudoalteromonas sp. GABNS16E | reverse complement strand
CCAGACAGTTTTCTCACCAGTATTGCCTGTGTTGTTCGTTTTGTCTGAAGTGACAGGACAATACGCCTGATATCCTGCCATCCCGTTTCGATGACCCCCGTCCTGATGGGTTTCTTCAGCGCAAGTAGGGGTTTTGTGCCCATCCCCTCGAAATGAACCTTAAGCCTATTTTATAACCAACACAGAGGGCGTTCAAAATTCTGTGTCAGCTTAAATTTTTAAATGTCGAGTACGCTATCTAAACGTCCTTCA
>NZ_JAQREZ010000225.1:0-253 GCF_028598715.1 Pseudoalteromonas sp. GABNS16E | reverse complement strand
GCCGATGATAGTGTAGCATTTGCTATGTGAAAGTAGGACATTGCCAGGCTTCAAATAAGAGAAACCCGTTACAGCGATGTAACGGGTTTTTTGCTGTCTGGGATTTAATAAATAGCCAGACCCATGGTAAGCGTCCGGCCAACCACACCTAGCAACACCATTTTTTGTATTTGAAAATACCTTCAACTTTTTATTGGAGGTCATTATGAATTCACCCATCCCTAAACGTTGGCTAGAAATCCTAGCGCTTCGC
>NZ_JAQREZ010000224.1:0-253 GCF_028598715.1 Pseudoalteromonas sp. GABNS16E | reverse complement strand
CGAAGCGCTAGGATTTCTAGCCAACGTTTAGGGATGGGTGAATTCATAATGACCTCCAATAAAAAGTTGAAGGTATTTTCAAATACAAAAAATGGTGTTGCTAGGTGTGGTTGGCCGGACGCTTACCTTAATGCTCTATCTTGGCTTGTTCAATTCTTCTGCTTACTGATTTTTTATTCTTTTACTTTAGGCTGTCAGTGCTGTTGGCTCATAATTCGTTCCTTTTTTAAGTAAGGCATAAGCTGTTCTCATT
>NZ_JAQREZ010000223.1:0-253 GCF_028598715.1 Pseudoalteromonas sp. GABNS16E | reverse complement strand
ACTCTAATCGCTTTACTTAGACCATTAACTCCCATAATTGTGAGCATTCTTCTGAAGTTGTAAGCCAGAACATGAAGACTTATTTCTGTACTCACGCTTTTTAAACCTCGTGTTAGTAAGTGGGTAGGGTAATCTCCCCATTTTTAATGGAGGTTATCTGTAGAATTTTCGTTGTTTAACTTTTCCAGTTTTTGTATGGGTGTTATCCCACCTATGCCCATGTTAGGGCGTTCATTATTATAAGTCCATAACC
>NZ_JAQREZ010000023.1:0-62864 GCF_028598715.1 Pseudoalteromonas sp. GABNS16E | reverse complement strand
GGGATAGCCACGCGGTATGAAAAGCTTGAACGAAATTATCATTCAATGCTCGCTTTAGCATTTACTATGATGTGGCTACCAATGTGGGCTGATTGATATATGTACTACAAAGATCAACAGCCCCTAACCGCGTTCGCAACTTTAAAATGGAAAAGAACTTTTCAACTTATATACAAATAGTTGAGCAGGCTGGGCAACTATTATAATTATTGAAAGGCAGTCAGCTGAGCCACCTCGTTATTACTCTTTAGTGGCTCAACTTTTTACACGGTAATAGATTACTAATGCTGAGACATTATTTTAATAAGCAGTCTTCTGCTTTATAGGCAGCCTCAAGCGCTTTCAAGTTCCTGTTTCCAGTTTACTAATACTTCAATAAATTCTGGGCCTATACCACAGCAGCCGCCAATAATGCTTGCGCCTTGGCTGTACCACGTTTTTGCAAAATCTAGGTATTCTGCAGGTGAAATATCACGATACGCCTGCGAGCCTTCGTTGGCTTTGTAATCGCGTGCGATAGGTGTAAAGCCATTAGCAAACGCGCCTAACACAACGCTTTTATTTTGTTTAGCTAATACTGCATTGGTATCGCTAAAGGCTTGCTCTATAACCTCGGGGATTGAGCAGTTAAAGAAAATACCAGTAACATTTTGCTCAAGCAAAGCCGCTACGGCGTCACTTACCAGCTCACCAGAGCGAAGTGTCGCTTGCTCGCTTACCACATCATTTAAGGTAAATGCGTAATAACATGGCTTGTTTGAGCCTTTAAGTACATTTGCCATAACGTGCGCTTCTTCAATGCTCGATATGGTTTCGCCAATCCATACATCTACGTGCTCGTCTTGCGCCTTGTATAGCGTATCTAAAATAGTAAAAGCGCGTTCGCTCTCAAATAGCTCTGGGCGGTAAGAGCCAAATGCTGGTGGTAATGAGCCTGCTACTAATACATTTTGTTTAGCGCTTTGAGCTACGTCTTTTGCAATAACGGCTGCTTGCTGCGCAAGGGCTGCGCCTTGAGCTTGGTATAGTGCTTCTCCTAAATGAAAGGGCACACAGGCATAACTATTAACGGTAATTATTTCAGCGCCTGCATTAATAAAACCTTGGTGAGCCTGCGTTACAAAATGTGGGGCTTCTATTAGTGCTTGTGCACTCCACAGTGGCTGTGTAAATGGTGCGCCAATGCGCTTAAGCTCGCGCCCCATGCCGCCATCTAAAATAGTTACTTTATTCATAAAGGATTTCTATACAACTAAACAATATGGCGCTATTCAACCATAATTTTTTTAGATTCATAATGAAACTTCGTCACCTTTAACATGAAAAAAGCTCAATGCTTTTTTACAGGCATAAAAAAAGCGACATCTCGCAGGAGAGTCGCTTATTTAAGTAGGCTAAATCTTACTTATAAAATACTTCTACTGTACCTTTTACTTTCATAAGTAAAGGTTGACCGCGGCGGTCTAGCGCTTTAGGCGCGGCAATTTTAATCCAACCTTCGCTAATGCAGTACTCTTCTACGTCAAAGCGTTCTTTGCCATTTAAGCTTACGCCAATTTCGTGTTCAAACACTTCTTCTACGTAATGCTTGCTACGTGGGTTAATAGAAAGCTGATCAGGTAATGCTGGTTTTGTTGAATCGGTCATGGTTTTAATCTTTATTAAAAAGTGATGCGCTATTGTAGGCAATCCACTCAATACGCTCAAGGTTTAATGCTTAGCTACTCAACTTAGCTACACAATACAAAGCCAAGTATTAACAGTGCTATCCAAATGGTTTCGGCAACAATCATAATTATTGGTTTTAAGCCCACCTCGGTGAGTTTGCCTAGGTTTGTTTTCATACCAATGGCGGCTATAGCGGCAATTAAAAAGAACCGAGAAAGCTCATTTGTGGTTTCAAGCACAATAGCGGGTAGGTTAAAGGTGCTGTTTATAATCATTAAAATTACAAAGCCAATTAAAAACCCCGGTACTTTTAGCAACTCGCCATGGTTACCTTTATTTGAGCGATTAATAACCACCATCATAATAAGTACTACAGGCAACAGCATAGCCACGCGTACTAGTTTGGTAAGTGTTGCTATATCGCCAGTTTCGGGCGATACCGAATAACCGGCACCCACTACTTGGGCTACATCGTGTATGGTGCCACCTAAAAATACCCCGGCGTTATGTGCATCAAATTCAAGGTAGTTAACCACAATAGGGTATAAAATCATTGCAATGGTCGACATGGCCGTTACGCCAATTACGGTAAGTAAGGTATCGCGCTCTTTATGCTCGCTGTTTGGCATAATAGATGAAATAGCCAGTGCTGCCGATGCACCACAAATAGCAACTGAGCCACCGGTGAGTGCGCCAAAGCGTTTTTGTAAACCAAATACCCGGGCAAGTACAACGCCTAAAATAATGGTGGTAAATATAGCGCCAGCTAACATTAGCGCTGTTTGCCAGCCCAGTGTAATTAAATCGCCCAGTGCTATACGGGTGCCAAGTAATACAATGCCTACACGTAAAACCGTAGTACCGGTAAAGTCTATGCCTTTAGCGCACGGGCTGTCGCTTTGATATAAAAACGACACCGCCATCCCCAATAATAAAGCAAACAACATAGCGGGCGCGCCATAGTGTTCACTTAAAAATAAGGCTGCAAGGCCAGTCATTGCAGCAATACTGGCCCCTTGCCATAACGGGGAAACTTTTACCTTTAGTGCACCGGTTAAGCTTTGCATTAGGCGTTAGCTGCTGTCAGTGCAACAAGCACTTGGCGTTTACGCTCGCCAGTAAATGGGCGGCGGCCATGCATAGCCATTTCGTTATCAACTAAGGCTACATCGCCATCTTGCCATGCTAAATCAAAGGTAAATTCTTTTGATAGCTCAACAATTTTTTCAAGCCCTTGTTTAGGAATGGCGCTACCATCGCCAAAGGTAATAGCAACCGATGGGTTTTCGCGAACGCCTTTCCAGCCCATGTAAGCGGCAATAAGTTGGTTATAAAAAACCTGTACGCCGTTTTCAAGGGTAACTACCGCAGGTAAAACCGGAGTAATTGCTTTTAAAGAGCCATCTTCTAGCCACTCCCACTTGTAACCTAGCTCGGTAAGTTTGCTGTGTGCTTCTTCTTTGGTTTCAACACTTAGGGTGCTTTTCCAGCTGCGACCTTGACCCGATGTAGCATCGTCGGCTGCGGGCATGTAAGTGGTGTACTTTAAGCCTTTTTGTTCAAAGTCATCGGCTAATTGGCTATCAAATTGCTTTAAAGCGCTAAATAATTTATCTGAGCGACAAAGCGGTGTCGCGCCGCCTTCCTCAGCTGCCGATTTACAAAAAAAGAACAGTTTACTTGGCGATATAGGCGTTTGTGCCATTTCGTGATGAAGGTAAATTTCTACATCTTTGGGGGCTTCGTTAGCGGTAAATACACGCTCGGTAAAGTTAATACGTACCGCGTTAGATAGCGACTCTTGGTACGTAAAGTTGTCGTAATCAAACCCTGCTGAAAACGTATCAAAGGTTTCGGCGCTATCAACAGGAAAGCCTCTGAACAATACAGCGCCTGAGCTGCGTAGTTTTTTAGCCAACTCGCTTTTGTTAGCGCGAATAAAAGCTACCGCTTCTTCAACGGTGCTGGCGTTATTGTTATTAACTACAATGCACGGAAAAACCGAGTCATCAAACGTTAATTGAGTAGGCACTTGGGCATAGTTAAGTTCGGTAGCTGACATTTTATTATCCTAATCGTAAATAGGGTGAAAACGGTTAAAGGCAGCTTCACAAAAGTGCCCAGGGTCGTTAAAACGGCGGTTGCTATTAAGCGCAGAAATTTGCGCCATTTCTTGCTCTGTTAATTCAAAGTCGAACAGCGCGAGATTTTCTTTCATGCGTTCAAATTTAGAGGTTTTAGGAATAATGGCGGTGCCGCGTTGCACACCCCAGCGCAGTACAACTTGTGCTGGTGTTTTGCCATGATTTTGCGCTGCAGCTTTTACTACGCTTTGCTCAAGCACCGACTCAGTTTGATCGGCCATTTCAAGCTCAAGGTACGAAAGCGCACCGAGCGGCGAAAACGCCGTAACCGGAATATCGTACTGTTTGGCAAGCCTTACTAGTCGCTCTTGCGTTAAATAAGGGTGCGACTCAATTTGCAGCATGGCGGGTTTAATTGTGGCGTAGGTCATTAAATCGTGAATAAGTGCGCTTGAGTAGTTACACACACCAATGCGTTTTGCTTTGTTGTTATGTACTTGCTCTTCCATTGCTTGCCACGTTAAGTGTAGCGGCACTTTTGCCAGCTCCATTTGTGGGTTTTGTGCATCTGGGTCTACAAACCACTCTGGTGGGTAGCGCGTTTCGATTGGTACAAACGTTTGCGCAATCGGAAAGTGAATTAAGTATAAGTCGAGGTAGTCGAGCTTTAAATCGCTCAAGGTTTTATCAATGGCAAGCTCTACATGCTCTGGCGCATGAAAGGTGTTCCATAGTTTTGATGTTACCCATAATTCTTCGCGGGTACATAGGCCGCCTTTTATTGCTTGAGCAATGCCATCGCCTACTTGTTCTTCGTTACCGTAGTCTGATGCGCAATCAAGATGGCGGTAGCCTGCTTTAATAGCTTGGTACACCGTTTGCGCGCAATCTTCTTGTGCTACTTTCCATAAACCGAACCCGACTGGCGGGATGTTATTTAATGAACTCATTGGGAATTCCTGTTAAAATTGCATAATGACTTTTGTCTTGTATAAGACATAAGTTATTATACGAATCTAACAGTGTCAACACTGTGTTAACCGCAAGGCAATAAATGAAAGGTGTTAAAAAACCTACAGGCAGCAAAAAGGCAGCGTTTGCTGCCTTTAAAAAATATTTAATAAGTATGCGCTAATATAACTTACTCGCGGCTAAAGCGCGGTTAATTAATCAAGTTCTATTTGGTAGTGGTAATGATCGCTACGGCATTTGCTTAAACGGTATTCAATGCGTTTACCTTCGATTGATTCGGTAATGCGCGATACCAACAATAAAGGGTCACCGGCTTTAATAGCGAGCATTTTAGCGTCGGTTTCATCTGCTAAAACGGCTTTAATGCTGTCTTGGGTTTTATGCACGGTTTGGTTAAATTTGGTTTGGTAGTAATGATACAATGTGTGCGGAATATCACTACTTTGATGTATATCAGGAAAGAAACTTTGTGGTAGATATATAGTTTCGCTCATACAAAATTCGTTATCGAGAATGCGTCTGCGTACAAGCTTAGTGACTTTGTCTTTTTTATTAAGTTGCAGCGCATCAATAACATCTTGTGGTGCAGGGCAAAGCTCAACCGACAATAGCTCGGCTTTAGGTAGGTCGGCGCCTTTACCGTCAGCCTGTAGCGGAAAAAACCTAAACAGGGCATCTTGCGCGGTATGCTCAGATACAAACGTACCAACACCTTGGCGGCGAGTAACTATTTTATCGTCGGTTAATAAATTAAGCGCTTTACGCACAGTGCCTTGGCTTACGTTAAACTCTTCAGCAAGGCGAAACTCGCTCGGTAATACTTCGCCAGGTACCCAGCGTCTTTCAACAATGAGCTGTTTAATATAATCAGCCACTTGTAAGTAAAGTGGTTGAAAAGCCAAGCTTGGGCCACTTAATTTGTGATCAAACATAGAGTTACTCATTGTTATTTACCATTAAATTTAATCCACCTGTATTTATATCATAGGTGAAACTTTTTGCGCAGTTTTGCGCAAGCTCAATTAATTGTGAACTATTGCCATGTAGTTTGTTTTTACATTATGCCTAAAAACAAATCGTTACACTACAATAGCGCACACGTAGGATATTTAAAGTGCTCAGTATTTCGTTAGAACTCATCTTGCTTATGGCGTTGTGCCTAAGCCTTGCCACCATAATGCAAACGCTTAGCGGGTTTGGCTTTGGGTTGCTGGTGGTTGCAAGCTTTACGTTGCTAGATGTTTTACCGCTCACTGCCACCACCTTTTTAGTGAGTTTATTGGGTTTGGTTAACTCAACCACTGTGGTGGTTAAAAATCGCAGTACAGTAAAAGTGCCCGAGCTTAAACTTATGTTGTATACCGGTATTCCGCTAATGCTGTTAGGTTTTATATTGCTTGAATATATGTCGGCGCATTTAACGCAGTTCTTAAACTTTATTTTAGGTATTAGTATTTTGCTATGTTGTGGCTTAATGCTAATTGGCCGTGATAGAGCAAATAAGCAAAGCGGGCGTGGCTCGTTTTTAATTGCTGGCGGCGTAAGTGGTTTGCTGGGTGGGCTGTTTTCAACTTCGGGGCCGCCGCTGGTGTTTCAGTGCTATAAACAAGCTTGGTCTATTGAGGCCATTCGTAGCACCTTACTTGCGGTATTTACCATTGGTGGCCTAGTCCGTGTTGGTATTGCCTTATTTGGCACCTTACCCGAACTCGACATTATGTTTTTAATTGCAGCGGCCATACCGCTGGTATTATTAGTAACGCAATTTGCTCGTAAATTAACGCCTTACGTTGATGCAAAATGGATTCGTATAATAGCAATTGCATTGCTTGGCCTAAGCGGCGTTTCGCTGGTGGCAACATCGGCACCGGGCATATTTTAAAAGTAACGATGTAAATAATTCATCTTAGGGTTATTTACATTGACATGGGGATTACAATTATTTAACTTGTGTCTTATGCAAGACTAATAATTGGTTAAGGAACTCCCACGAATGCATTTGAATTACGTGAGCCAGACTGGAACGCAATAGAGCCAGCACGCTTAACTGCAGAGCCTAAATTACAAGGCCATGTGCTAGTTTTACCAACTCAATTTGGCGAGGTCAGCGTTACCATAAGCCAGTTTGGTTTACGTTTAAATGCAGGCTCCACGCATGACGAGACGTTTAAAATATTAACCACCACCCCTTCAAACTTACCGCTATCACTTAATAAATTAGACCAAGGCTTTGCAGCCACCGCCGGTGAGTACCGTTTAGAATTTTACAGCGACCCGTTTTACTTTAAGCTTTATAAAAACGATAAATTAGTACAGCAATCAGCAACCGATGGCCACTTTGTGCGCCAGCATCGTTTACCGCCACTGGCTAAAACTGATAACGGCTGGATTTTAAGCCTAGAGCTTAATTACGACGAAGCCGTTTACGGCCTTGGCGAAAAATGGGGCAAGCTTGATAAACGCGGCCAGCTTATTCGCTCATACAACCACGATGCGCTGGGCGTAAACGCCGAAAAGTCTTATAAAAATACGCCATACGCATGGAGCCCAGAGGGCTGGAATTTATTTGTACACACGCCGGCGCCCGTTACACATGGCGTAGGCTACGCACTTTGGTCGCAACGTGCTTATGTGTGTTTAGTAGAAGACGACGCGCTAGATGTATTTTTATACCAAGAGCAAACGCCTGCACAAAGTATTAATCGCTACTGTGAGCTAACTGGTTTTGCGCCGGTGCCACCGCAGTGGAGCTTGGGTGTTATTTTATCAAAAGCGTACTACAAAGATGCCGACGAGCTATTAAGTGTCGCCCGCGAAGTACGCGCTAAAAACATGCCGTGCGATGTAATTACCCTTGATGGCCGTGCATGGCAAGACACCGACACCCGCTTTGCCTTTGAATGGGACCCAACACGTTACGCCGACCCAAAACCTGTGCTTGATGAACTAAAAGCCATGGATTTTAAAATTTGTGTGTGGGAATACCCAATGATCTCGGTAAACAACCCATTATTTGCTAAAGCGGCCGAAAACGGCTGGCTAATAAAAGACAAACGCACAGGTAAAGCGTATCAATACGAGTGGGATTTAAGCCCCTTTGGCGAAGTACTAACACCATTACCAGAGTCGGGTATTTTAGATTTTACTCATCCCGATGCTTACGAATACTGGCTGGAGTCGCACAAGCCATTGTTTGAGCTTGGCGTAGATATGATAAAAGCAGACTTTGGCGAACAGCTAGAAGATGAAAACATGGTATCGCACAGTGGCGACAGTGGTATTAGACTGCATAATGTTTATAGCATGCTGTACAACCGCTGCGTTTATGAAGCCGCCGAAAAATACTGTAAAACAGGGCCATTTTTGTTTAGCCGCTCAGCATGGACTGGCAGCCAACGCTTCCCAGCACAATGGGGCGGCGACCCACAAGCCGATTGGCAAGGCTTAGCGGCGAGTATTCGCGGCAGCTTAGCATGGGGCATGTCGGGCGGGCCATTTTTTGCAACCGACATTGGTGGTTTTTACAAAGACACCCGCGATGCAGAGCTTTATGTTCGCTGGGCGCAAGCGTCGGTATTTAGTGCACATATGCGCTTACATGGTATTGGCCCACGCGAACCGTGGTCATACACCGAGCAAGCAAGTGACGCTGTATTTGCAGCGCTTAAATTACGCTATCAGTTAATTCCGTACTTACAAGAATGTGCAGAGCAAGCGCAGCAAACAGGGCTGCCTATTCAGCGTGCTATGGCATTGGCGTTTCCTGATGACGTACTGGCACATAGTTTTGATCAGCAATTTATGTGCGGCGAAAAACTCCTTGTTGTGCCATGTGTTGTACCAAACGGTAAAGTTAAATTTTATTTACCACAAGGCGAGTGGGTGCGATTCCCTGATGGGCAGGCGTACCAAGGCGGCAAGTATTACGAAGAAACACTTGAGCTTACACAAATGGCCGTATTTGTTCGTAAAGGCGATACGCTCAAGCTAGGTCCAGAGGTTCAACACACAGAGCAAGACATGAGCCAGCTAACAGCATGGCCAAAATAAAACTCGGTTAATAGCAAACACACACAACACACGTAACACACACAATAATAAAGATATTAGCTTACTTTTTACCGAGTAAAGTAAGCTAAAAGGGGCGCAAGATGGAAGGTATGAACATTACCATGACACTGCTATCGTGCTTGGCGTTTATGGCGCTGGTAGGATATATCTCGTACCAAAAAACCAAAGGGGAAGTTAACACCCAAGACGGCTACTTTTTAGCGGGGCGTGGTTTAACAGGTACATTTATAGCGGGGTCGATGATCCTCACTAACTTATCGGCCGAGCAACTTATTGGCCTTAATGGCTCAGCGTATGGTTACAACCTAAGCTCAATGGCGTGGGAAGTAACAGCTGGGATATCAACCATTATAATGGCGCTGATCTTTTTACCGCGGTATTTAGCCGGCGCGTTTTCTACCTTGCCTGAATTTTTACGGGATCGTTTTGACGATACCGTACGCCGCATGACGGTGATCTTATTTATGGTAGGGTATTGTTTTATAACGATCCCTTCTGTTTTGTACTCAGGATCAATTGCCGTTCTTAGGCTGTTTGATGTGCCCACCTTATTAAACTTAAGCTATCAAGCAAGCTTAATTGTCACCATTATTATTGTGGGCTCCGTGGGCGCTATTTACGCGGTATTCGGCGGTTTAAAGGCGATTGCAGTATCAGATACCATTAACGGTGTTGGGTTATTAATTATTGGTATTTTAGTGCCTACCCTTGGCATTATTGCCCTTGGCGATGGCAACTTTGCCGATGGCCTAAGCACACTGGTAAACACCGATACCGAAAAGCTCAACGCCATTGGAAGCAGTGACGATCCCGTGCCATTGGGCACCATTTTTACCGGAATGATCCTCGCTAATTTATTTTATTGGGGCACCAATCAGTACGTGATCCAGCGTACACTGGGCGCTAAAAACTTAGTAGAAGGCCAAAAGGGCGTGTTGTTTTCAGGGTACTTTAAAGTGCTAGTACCCTTTATGATGATGATCCCAGGCGTAATTGCGTATCATCTTTATAAGCACGAAAGCTTACAAACCATAGATTTAGCTTACCCACATTTAGTTAAAGATGTACTGCCTCAGTACTTATCTGGGTTCTTTTTAGCGGTGCTATTAGGTGCGGTATTTAGCTCGTTTAATTCGTTGTTAAATAGTGCCGCCACGTTGTTTTGTTTAGATGTATACAAACCCATGAAAAAAGGCAAAGTAAGCGACGAAAAGCTGATTAAAGTGGCCAAAATTACCAGTATTGTAATTGCTGTTTTATCGTTTATTACCGCGCCATTACTGATGTTTGCACCAGAAGGTTTATGGCACATCATTCGTGTATTTACCGGACTTTACAACATTCCGGTCATCACAATTGTGCTCGTGGGGTTATTTACTCGCAAAGTGCCTGCACTGGGCGCTAAAGTGGCTATTGTTTTTCATGTTATTGCCTACACTTTGCTTAAATTTGTGTGGGATGTAGATATTAACTTTATCCATATTTACGCCATATTATTCTTTATTGAGCTGGCCATTATGTTAGGTATTGGCTACTACAAACCTCTTGCCACACCATGGAACTTTACCCGCAAAGCCGAGGTAAACCTAAGCCCGTGGAAATACGCACTGCCTTGCGCGATTGTATTAGTGAGCTTAATTATAAGCTTGTACATACTGTTTTCTCCGCTTGGATTGGTGGGTGGCACCAGCGTGTACTTTGTACCAAGCTTAATTGCTGTTTGGACTAGCGCCTTTGTGCTTAGCTGGTGGAGCGTACGCCGATGGCATACACGTTATACAAATAGCTTGGCGCATATTGGCGTTGCTAAGGCACATAATACCAACTCGCAATAATACTTAATCATTTTGCGGGGCTAAACGTGTCGCTACCTGCGTTAAAAAATTCTCATTTAGAATAACTAAATAGCGAATTTTTTGCCTAGCTATCAACACGTTTTTCCAGCCTCAAAATAGATTACTTAATTAAGCGAGTTGGTATATAACGCGCCGTTATATTCTTTATACAAATTTAAAGTCACATTTTATTCACATAATGTTTGCAATAGAACATAAGTTTGTTTAAGTTTATATCTCTTATATAAGACATAAGAGATATAAGGAAAATAACTACAACACTCTGGCACCGCTTTTTAGCAACCCACACACTTGCTAGCGCGGTAATTTAACAGCACACACGCACAATTTGGAGAATGACATGAGAGCTAAAAAGTCCGCCTTAAGCTTGGCAGTCACGTTAGCAATGACAACGGGTTTAGCACTAAGCACGCAAGCACATGCTAAGCAAGAGCAAACTGAGCAACAAGCAGAGCAAAACAATAACGACCAGTTTGAAAAAATTGTTGTTACCTCACAAAAACGAACGCAAAGCCTGAATGAAGTACCGCTTGCGGTGTCTGTGCTTAATAGCGACCAGATTGATTCGGCGTTTGCTAATAACATGGAAGGCCTGCAGTCACTTGTGCCTTCGGTCAGTTTTAGAAAAGGCACCACAACCCGTAACTCAGCGCTAACAGTGCGTGGTATTGGTACTATTTCGTTTAGTATTGCTGCTGAGCCAAGTGTGGCAACTGTGGTTGATGGCGTGGTGCTAGGTCGCTCTGGTCAAGCCTTTGCCGATTTATACGATGTATCTCGCATTGAAGTACTGCGCGGCCCACAAGGTACACTATTTGGTAAAAATGCCTCGGCGGGTGTGGTAAACATTACAACCAAAGATCCTTCGTACGACACCACCGGCAGCGTAGAAACCTCGTTTTATCAAGACAACGAATACCGCTTTAAAGGCGTGGTAAGCGGCGGCTTAACCGACGACTTAGCAGCAAGCTTAACCGTGTTTAAAGGTAAGTTTGATGGCTACATTGATAACGTTTACAACAACGAAAAAGTAAACGGTTACGACCGTGAAGGCGCACGTGCTGTATTTAAATACGAGCCAAGCGATGATTTAAACGTAAAATTTATTGCCGAATTTTATAACGCCGACGACGACTGTTGTGCCGATTTAGAAGCCCTGCCAAGTGGCCGTAACCCAGATTCAGACGCAGCCCCTAACAGCAACGGTATTGTTGATGGTGTGGCCGATATTGACCTAGACCAGCGCAAAGTTGATCACGACTATGAATCGCGCACTATTGACAAACACAGCGCGTTTTCGGTACAGGTTGATAAAACTATTGGCGACTACACATACACCTCTATTACTGCGCAGCGCTCGTGGGATAACACCGAATACCGCGAAGGCGACTTTACCTCAATTGCTGGCGACAGTAACGAACCTGTATTTGGTGCGCCATTTCAATTACACGATTTAGGTGCTCAGCAGTGGGATCAGTTTTCGCAAGAATTTAGAGTTACTTCAAACCTAGCGGGTCCGTTTAACTATGTGGCTGGCTTATTTTACTGGAACATGGACTCGCAACGTAACTTTACCCGTGACGCGAGTTGTCAAAATAACGGTGGCCAACTAGACGCTGCAATGGCGTATTACGCACAAAATAACTTAACCGGTGCAGAGCTTGATGCCGCATTGGCCGACTTAGACGCCTACACACAAAGCTTAGGTGTAAGCTGTAATGCTAACGATATTGTATCGGCAACCGCGTACATGAGCACCGAGTTTAACAACTGGGCAGCCTTTGCCGATGGTACTTACGATTTATCTGAAGACTTACGTGTACTGTTTGGTATTCGTTATACCGACGATGAAGTGTCGTACACACACCGCCGTGTAAGCAATGACGAATTTGGTCGCACCGGTGTAGGTGTACGCTCAGCAGCACTAAATACTGACGAATCAGGCAGTGCAGAAGAAACCAATGTGTCGGGTCGTTTAGGTATGCAATACGACCTAGGCGATGGCCAAATGGTTTACGGTACTTACTCGCAAGGCTATAAAGGCCCTGGTTTTAACGTGTACTACAACTTTAATCCAGATAACGATAGCCGCGAAATATCGCCAGAAGAGTCAGACGCGTACGAGTTAGGCTACAAATACGCAAGCCGCGACTTTGTATTTAACTTTGCTGTATTTAGAACCGAAATTGAAGGCTTTCAAGCCAATAACTTTGACTGTTCAGACGGTACCTGTATTACCCGTTTAACCAATGCAGGTGATGTAAGTACACAAGGTGCTGAGGTTGACTTTATGTGGGCGGCTACCGATTCACTTACTTTAACTGGTGGTATTGCGTACATTAAGGCCGAAATTGACGAGTTTAATTGTCCGGCAGAGGTAGAAGCAGGTTCATGTACTGACCGCTCGGCTTAGATGTCCCGTTTTCGCCAGATTTAAAATACTCACTAAGTGCTGATTACTTTATTGAAACAGAGCACGACTTTAATATTCATATAAACGGCTCTTACATTTACACCGACGAGCAATACTCAGACCTACCAAACAATGTAGGCGAGTTTAACCCAGCAGCGTTACTGCCAGATTACGGTATTTTAAACGCAAGTGTGGGTTTATCGTTTAAAGATGATGCATTTAGAGTATCGCTTATTGCTAAAAACTTAACCGATGAAAGCTACGTAACCACCTACAGTGGCGACAACTTCCGTTACCAAATTCCGCGTGATGCAGAGCGCTACTTTGGTGTATCGTTTAAGGCACGTTTTTAATTTTATAAATATATCCCTGTGAAAATTGTGCTAAGCGCAGCGTTTAACCGCTGCGCTTTTTTGTGTCTTAATTTTGTCATGGTTTAGTCATTGTTTTTTAATTAAAAGTACTCTTAGAGGTCACATCTATTTTCTATAGTGCAGCGGTTACTTATTTGAGGTTTACGCTTCAAGCAAAAAATAACCACTACACAATGGGAATAATAAAGGATGAAAATTAAAAAAGTTGCTGCGGCAGTTGGCTTAACGTTTATGTTAAGTGCTGCAAGTCATGCCGATGTATTACCACAAAGCCAAACAGACAATGACTGGTATACAAATGCCCAAACCACACTCGCCACAAAAACTGCGCTTGCACAAAGCCAGCAAACAACAAAAGCTAAAAACGTTATTTTATTTGTAGGCGATGGCATGGGTGTATCTACCCTTACCGCAGCACGTATCTTAAAAGGACAAAGAGCGGGCGATTTAGGTGAAGAAGGTTATTTAAGCTTTGAAGAGTTCCCGTACTCAGCACAAGTAAAAACATACAACGTAGATGCACAAACACCGGATTCTGCAGGCACAATGACCGCGATGATTTCAGGGGTTAAAACCGATGTAGGCGTTATTGGTGTAGACGAAGACATAGAGCGCGGTGTGTGTTCAACTGTATCGGGTAATGAGCTTTTAACAGCAACAGAACTTGCTGAAATTAAAGGCCTAGCAACCGGTGTTATTTCAACAGCGCGTATTACCCATGCAACGCCAGCGGCAACCTATGCAAAATCGGCAGACCGTAACTGGGAAGATATCTCAGACATGCCAGAAACCGAAACTGCATGTGAAGACATTGCCTCGCAATTAGTTAATTTTGAAAAAAACCTAGAAGCACGTTTTATAGGTACCGACGTAGACGGCCTTGATTTTGTAATGGGTGGCGGACGTCGTCACTTTTTACCAAAAGATGAAGCAGCTAACTCAGCAGATGCACTTAGCGCTGTAGAGGGCGATCGTACTGATGAGCGTAACTTAGTAACTGAGTGGCAAACACAATACCCACAAGGTACTTATGTTATGGACCAAGCAGGCTTTGATGCTATTGCTGATGATGCCACTAAAGTGTTTGGCTTATTTAACGAATCGCACATGCAATACGAAGCAGACCGCGCAAACGATATTGCCGGCGAGCCATCGCTTAGCGAAATGACCAGCAAAGCAATTGATGTATTAGGTAAAAACGAAAACGGCTTTTTCTTAACCGTTGAGTCGGGCCGTATTGACCACGCACACCACGCGGGTAATGCCTACAACGCACTTAACGACACCATTGAATTTGCTAAAGCCGTGCAAGCTGCGGTAGATAATACCAACCCAGAAGAAACCCTTATTTTAGTAACCGCCGATCACAGTCACGTATTCACTATTGCTGGCTACCCTAAACGCGGTAACCCAATTTTAGGCCAAGTAGTTGCCGTAGGCGAAACCACACCAAGCCTTGCTGCCGACGATATGCCTTACACCACAGTAGGCTATGCAAATGGTTTAGGGTTTAGAAACTTAGTTGATGAAACAGATGCCGATGCAGCGTATACAACTGGCCCAGTTGCTGGACGTGTAGAGCTTAGTGGCGTTGATACTACCAATGTTGGCTTTCACCAAGAAACCACTGTCCCTCTTGGCTCAGAAACCCATGCCGGTGAAGATATTTCGCTGCATGCAAAAGGCCCAGGCGCACAGCTAGCTCAAGGCGTAATTGAGCAAAACGTAGTATTTCATTTAATTAATCAAGCTCTTGAACTAACTCAGCAATAATGGCGGCTAACATGAACAAATTAACAGTACTTTCTTTAGCAGTAATGGTCGCGCTAGCAGGTTGTAGTGACGACGACAAAGACGAAAATAATATTCTCGCGGTAGATAACACCATTGCAGTAGGCTCTGAGCAATGTGTTAATGGCGGCGTAGAAACCCAAACTGGCGTAGATACAAACGGCAACGGCGTGCTAGATAGCGACGAAGTTACCTCTTCTAACTTAGTGTGTAATGCACCTGCTACGTCACTTACCAGCGAGCAACTTGCCACCCTAACTACTAACGCATGGTATGGCGATGCACAAACAAAGCTTGCGGCAACACAGCAAGCTAATAGCGAAGTGGTTACTGAATCTGGCAAAGCGAAAAACGTTATATTATTTGTTGGCGACGGCATGGGTATTTCTACCGTAACAGCTGCACGTATTTTAGCAGGCCAGCTTGAAGGCGGTTTAGGTGAAGACTACCAGTTAAGCTTTGAAAAAATGCCGTACTCAGGTTTTGTTAAAACTTACAACGTAGATGCACAAACGCCCGATTCTGCAGGCACAATGACGGCAATGGTATCAGGTGTTAAAACTGATGTGGGCGTAATTGGCGTAGATGAAGACATTGAACGCGGCGACTGTGCCACGGTAACAGGCAACGAACTGGTTACCTCGTTAGAGCTTGCTGAAATAGCAGGTAAAGCAACCGGCCTTATTTCAACCGCACGTATTACTCATGCAACACCTGCAGCAACGTATGCTAAATCGGCTGACCGTAACTGGGAAGATAACTCAGATATGCCAGAGGGCACTGAAGCCTGTGAAGATATTGCATCGCAACTAGTAAACTTTGAAGCCAACCTAGAGTCGCGTTATGCGGGTATTGATGTAGATGGCATTGATGTTGTAATGGGTGGCGGACGTCGTCACTTTTTACCAAAAGATGAAGCAGCAAACTCAGCCGATGCAGTAAGCGCAGTAGAAGGCGACCGTACTGATGGCCGCAACCTCGTAACCGAGTGGCAAACAACTTACCCAAGCGGCACTTACGTTATGGACCAAACCGGTTTTGATGCAATTAGCGACGATGCCACTAAAGTATTTGGTTTATTTAACGAATCGCACATGCAATACGAAGCCGACCGCGCAAACGATGTAGCGGGCGAGCCGTCGCTTAGCGAAATGACCGAAAAAGCAATTAACGTACTAGATAACAACGACAATGGCTTTTTCTTATCGGTAGAAGCAGGTCGTATTGACCACGCGCACCATGCGGGTAATGCCTACAATGCCCTAAACGACACAGTAGAATTTGCAAAAGCTGTGCAAGTGGCAATGGAAAACACTAACCCAGAAGAAACGCTAATAGTAGTAACTGCCGATCACAGCCACGTATTTACTATTGCAGGCTACCCTAAACGTGGTAACCCAATATTAGGTAAAGTTGTTGCCGTAGGCGAAACCGAGCCAAGCCTAGCTGCCGACGATATGCCATACACCACAGTTGGCTACACCAACGGTGGCGGCTTTAGAGATTTAGGCGATGAAACCGATGCCGATGCAGGTTATGCATTTGCACCTGTTACAGGGCGTGTAGATTTAACCGATGTTGATACAACTTCAGCGGGCTTTCACCAAGAGGCGCTTGTACCACTTGGCTCAGAAACTCACGCAGGTGAAGATGTTGGCGTATACGCAATGGGCCCAGGCGCTCACTTAGTTACAGGCACTAACGAGCAAAGCTTTTTATTCCATGTAATGGACTTTGCAGCAGACTTAGTAACTACCGCTGATGAAAAAGTAACGCCATAAGTAATTTAATACGTACGCTCAGCACATAAAGTACGTATTAAAAATGAGGTATTTAAAAACAACTCGTACGCTGTGCGAGTTGTTTTTTTATGTCATAAAAATGCCACTGTAAATGGGTATGGTAATACCTATTACAGTGACGTTTAAATAAGAGATAATTTAATGAAACTAGCATTATTTTTAATGGCAACACTTGCCAGTACCAGCACCCTAGCGCAGCAATGTAATATTGATAGCGCGCATTTAAAAGCCGACTATAAAATTACCAATACTCATAAAAACGAGCAAAACACGCAATCACTTACGCTTTGGCGAAACAACACACAAGTTGCGCATCAGCGTGAGGTAATTACTGAGCTTTGGCAGCACTTAGCTAACAAGCAAATTCGCCCAATTCGTTATTTTAATGCCCAACAACGCGGTATTGAATATCAGCCATCTGAGGTACGCGGTGTACAAAGTTGGAGCGCTAAAAATCAGCTGGTGGATACGCATTTAATCGAAAAAATGACCCTAGTTAACACCCAAGGCAACGGCTGCGATGAAGTAAAAAACTACACACTTTCTGAGGGCGACAATCAATTTAAACTCGCTTTATTTACCAAATCGAACTTAGTTAAAAGCTTTAGCGTAACCAATATAAAAAGCCACACTCACACTGAGCTTAACCTAAATGATGTAAGCAGCAATAAAGCAGAAATAACCGCACAGTTTGCCAAATGGGATCGCTTTCAAACCACCGACTACGCCGACATAGGCGATAACGAAAACGACCCGTTTTTAGCAAAAATGATCAACCTAGGTTTTATAGAACACGGCGCAACGGGGTTTTATAACCAGCAAGGTAAAGCAATTCAAGGTGGACACCACCACTAGGTTTTAGTTGAGTTTTAATGTGGCGTAAAACGAGCTTGCTGTGTTGGTAGGTAATTTATACTTTAATCAGCAAGCGGTTATGGGCTACAAATTTTTGTTTAAAATAAAGTTAATTTAAAAAATTCTCGCCTAAGTAATGCCTCTTTTTATAAATAAACACCACCTGCCGAAAACTATTAATAGTTGGTAAAAATTTATACTATTTGTTATTAATAGAGTTCATACAATAGGGACGTTTTATGAAAGTGTCGCAGGATAATGCATAAGGGGAGTTATGAGTGATAGTTCAGCAAAAACAATTCGAAATGGAGTAATCGCGACAGTAGTAGGAGGAGTTGTTCTTTTAATTATTCCTGATTCACTGCATTATCTCAAACAAGCTGCTAAATGGTTATGGTCTATTTTTATCTGGTGCAGAGAGGTTATAACAAGCTCATATTCTTTACCTGGCTGGGTATTGGCTATTTTATTTACTTTGGCATTTATTGGTTCAATTAATATCTATATTGCGTTGATACAAAAAAAAGAAGCCCCTGAATTTATAAAATATACAGAAGATTATATCAATGATGCCAAATGGAAGTGGGAGTGGCTAGATAACCAGATTGTTGGGTTATGGTGTTATTGCCCAAGTTGCGATGCAACATTGGTATACGATGATAGCTCTTGTAGGCGGTCGTCATTCGAAGAGAAACAAACTCATTTCGTGTGTGAAAATTGTAATCATAAAATTGTTTCTACTGTGAAGGGCGGTGATTACCTTTATGCTGTCAGCTCGGCAGAAAGAGAAATACACAGAAGAATTAGGACTGGTGATTCAAATACGCTGGCTAAACGAACATAAACAGCTAGCAGTTATTCGTGTCGCCATATATTGCCATTAGCCGTTTAGCAAATCGTTATTTGAGGGTTCTATGAGTTTCGAACAAAGAACAATAGTTGAAAAGAACGTAGTTGTATGTGTGCTAAAACAACCTAGAGCAGGTAAAGCAATTCCCAAATCTGTTCAAATTGATAGGGATTATGAGGCGCATAACTCTGAGATGAACTTTCTTAATGAATTAGATTTTCCAGGGAGACCTGCTGTTTTTTGGATTAACAGAGGCTATGAAGTATATAGTTCATTAACAGACGATCGTAATTGGTTTCAGATTTGTTTATCAAATAAAAGTTTAGAAGATAAAAAAATAGATCTCGATGAATACGGTGAGTTATTCATTGAACATGTTGAACCCTTAATGTGTACTGAGGTAAATTGTCACGCGTACTTAACCTTTGACGAATGTGAGCACACTCTTCCTGATGAATTACATTACACTTTGTATGATTATCTATAAGCGTATAACTAGTGGAGGTATCTAACCTCCACTAGTTGTAAAAACACTACTGGCTTAAACTACTCAATATGAGCATCATCAGGCTTTTTAGGTCTATCAGCTAGCTCTGTTAGGCCGTCTTCACAGTCGCCGCTGTCGCAGGTATTTAAATCACTTTGTGCCTGCTTGTCTTGTTGCAGTACTTGTTTTAAATCTTCCATACGTTGGCGCACGGCTACACCGTAGCTGGCGTCGTCGCCCCACAGTTCGGCCAGTTGCAATACGGCAGCGCGGTCGTGGTCTCTAAATAGTTTTCCGGCGCGCTGGGCATCTTCTTTATTGTTACCTAATAGCTCTAATGCATCGACCGCTAGGTTAATGGCGGAGTCGACCGTTTCGCGGTTAAAGGCATCTACTTTTAAATTAAGTAATTGATACGCGTGGCGGCGGTCGATAGCGCGGGCAACAATTTTAAGCTGCGGGTAGTTTTTATGCGCAAGCTTAATAATTTCGAGGGTTTTGTCTGCATCGTCTATTGCCACAATTAGCATTTGTGCGGTGTGCGCGCCTGCGGCTTCAAGAAGTTCTTGGCGGGCAGCATCACCATAAAATACGGTATTGCCAAAGCGGCGTAGGAGTTCTATTTGGCTTGGGCTGTGATCAAGTACAGTAATGTCGTAGCCTTGGGCGTGTAATAAGCGCCCCATAATTTGCCCAAAGCGCCCGTAGCCTGCAATTATAACGTGTTTAGCACTGCTAATTTGCTCGGGCTTATCAAACTCGGGCGCACTGTTACTAGTGCGTTTTTGTAGCTGCTCGTAAGCCATTAATAACAGTGGCGCAACCAACATTGAAACAGCCACCACTAACGTGACTAAGCTTGTTTGCTCTGGCGTTAATATGCTTAATGTAGTGGTTACGCTTAAAAGTACAAAGGCAAATTCGCCGCCTTGTGCCAGCGCTAGTGCAAACAGTAAACGCTGCTTTTTACTAATATTAAAGGTGATGGCAAGGGCAAATAAAATGCATGCTTTTACTACAATAAGCAGCGCAACGAGTGCAATAACGGTTGTAAATTCATCCGCTAATAATTCAAAGTTGATTGATGCGCCAACAGTGATAAAAAACAGCCCTAACAGTAGGCCTTTAAAGGGCTCTATATCGGCTTCTAGCTCGTGTCTAAACTCGCTTTCGGCAAGGACTACACCGGCTAAAAATGTACCGAGTGCCGGTGATAAGCCAATACTTTGCATTACAAGGGCAATAGCCACCACTAAAAATAGCGCAAAAATAGTAAATATTTCACGCATGTGAGTTTGCGCTATGTATCTAAATAACGGCGCCGACACATATTTACCGCCGGCGATAACCGCTACCGATACGCCAACTTGTTGCCATACCGGCCAGCTTGCAATAATGGAGTCGCTAATGTCTTTTGAGCTACTTTGCGGCGCAAAAGCCAGTAGTGGTAGGAGCGCTAAAATAGGAATAATGGCGATGTCTTGAAACAGCAAAACCGAGAATGCATTTTGCCCGGCTTCTTGCTTTAGCCAGCCTTTTTCTTCAAGGCTTTGTAGCACAATAGCGGTTGATGAGAGCGCCAGCATTAAGTCAATGGCGAGGGCGGTTTGCCAATGCATGGTAAAAACCCAATAACAAAACGCAAAAATAGCCGCGGCGGTAAGTACGACCTGTAAGCCGCCAAGCCCTAATATTGAATGGCGAAGCTTCCATAAACGGGCTGGTTGTAGCTCAAGGCCAACCAAAAACAGCATCATCACTACGCCAAATTCGGCAAAGTGCATTACATCTGTTTGATCCCCCACAATACCCAGGGCGTAAGGGCCAATTAGTATGCCCGCAATTAAATAACCAAGTACCGAGCCAAGTCCCACTCGCTTGGCAATAGGTACAGCCACTATGGCTGCCGCTAAGTAAATTAAAGCTATTTCTAACACGCGTATACCCTAATAGTATCAAGGCTTTTAGCATGGCTTAGTGGCTTTAAAAATACAATGGGTCATGTGGCTGAAAATGGATCATTTAGTCATAATTAATCGGCTACTTTTACAGGGCCGTTAATGTTATCAATACTTACATCGCCTGAGCCTGATTCGGTAATGGTAAGCCCCTTAGCGTGGTTTACACGAATATTGCCCGAACCATCTTCAATGGTTACGCTTGCTTGCACGTGCTCAATGACTAAATCGCCAGAGTTATCGTCTACATCTACTGCGCCATTAATGTTATTAATGGCCATGCTGCCTGAGCCGTCTTCAACAGTTAAGGTGCCGCGCACATTACTAATACGCATATCGCCCGAACCATCATCAACAACCGCATTGCCGCTAACATTATTAATATTTACGCTGCCAGAGCCATCGGTAAGCGCTAAGTTACCGGTGATGTTTTCAAGGGTAATATCGCCTGAGCCATCTTCAATAGTAAGGTTTTTAGCGCTATTGATAGATAAGCTACCAGAGCCGTCTTCTATATCTATATTATTTTGCATGGCGCTTATTGCAATGTCGCCAGAGCCATCATCAATATCGAGCATTAAATTACTTGGCACGGTAACCACTAAATCAATGTGTGGCGATTGGCCGCTGTAAAAACGCATACCGCTGGCAGTATTATTGTTAGCAACTAAGGTAGCTTGTTTGCCGTTTTGCTCAAGGGTAAGTGTGTATTCGTCTTCAATGTCGGCGGTAAAAATTGTGGCATCTACACTTATGCTGGTGGCATTAGGCGAGCCTTTTATTTCAAGAGAGCCTGCACCGCTTAATACGTTTAAGTATTCTAGGTTATTACTTGGCAGTGATAACTGCTGAGTTTGTTTTACTGAGGCAACGCTTGGCGATATATGAAACACACAGCCGCTTAATAATAAAATGCCGCCAATAAGTGAAAGTGGTTTTGTAATGTTAGATACAGTTGATGAACTCATGTTTAGTCCTTTGTGTTTGTTATTTATGCATGTTTTGTATAAGCATAGTAGAGCAAAAACGAGACCAATTGTAAGTCATTGATTTTATTGGGTGAGATGTATTTATGAAAAGTGGATTTACTAATAAGTGGTTAAATACACTAAGAAGTAATTAAAAAAGGATGCACATGGCATCCTTTTTAAGTGTTTGCTTTTAGGTTATTTATTAAAAGCTGTAAGTAATATTACCGTATAGGAAGCGCCCGTCTAATCCGTACGGTGCATATGGCGTGTACGGGAATATTTGGCCAAAGTCAGAGTAACCAATGTTATCTACCGTTGCTTGCGGGTACTGATCGAACAAGTTGTTTGCACCTACTGCAAACTTCCAGTATTCGTCTGGGCGGTAGGCCACTTCTAGGTCGGTGATCCATTTAGGGTCAATGTACTCATCGCGATCGGCGGTAGTTGAAATATCAGCCACTTCACCGTAGCGCGTTGCACGAAGGGTGGTTTGCCATTCGTTAAAGTTCCACACTGCTGATAGGTTCCATTTGCTATCTGGTGTGCCTTCTTCAAAGCGGCCTACTTCGCGGCGTGCAAATACTACGTAGTCGTCACCTAGTGAGTTTAGCTCGCTTGGGTTGTCGTCTACGTGCGTTACTTCGGTATCGTTAAAGTTAGCCGCTACGTTTAAGCGTAAGTCACCTAAATCGCTTAAATCTAAGTTATAGGTAGCAACAATATCAACACCTTGCGTGCGCGAGTCGATAGCGTTAGTAAAGTAACGTACGCTTTCTGTGTTTAGCTCGCCGGCATTTTGCAGTATTTCTACTACAGCATCGCCCTCTAGGTTTTCAGACAATACAATACGGTCATCAATATCAATGCGGTAGGCATCTACAGTTAGGCTAAAGCTGCCTTGTGTGTACATAAATCCTGCTGTTACGTTGACTGATTCTTCGGCATCTAATTGTTCAGCACCTAGCGCTTGCGCTGCCGCTGAATCGGTAGGGAATAAACCTACTTCAAACGGTTGGTTGTTCTCAAGTACGGTAGAGATTTGGCGGTACGAGCTTTGCGCAAGTGATGGCGCACGGAAACCTGTGCTAATTGCACCACGCAATGATAGGTTTTCGTTAATGCTGTAACGCGACGCAAGCTTTGATGTAAACGTATCGCCAAAGTCGGTGTAATCTTCGTAGCGACCCGCTAAAACAAGGTTCCAGTCTTCTGTTAGGTAAGTATCAAATTCAACAAATACCGCTACGTTATGGCGGCTTTCATCGGTTACGCTTTCTGGGCCAAAACCAGCTAATACTTGTGCGCCACCGGCAGCAATTGGATTGCCATCACTATCTAAAGCGGTAATGTAAGAGGCTTCTTCGCCTTGCTCAATTTTGTAGCTTTCGTGGCGGTACTCTGCACCTACAGTAAAAAATACGTCATCTGGCAAGCCAAAATCTAGCACTGTATTTGCCGTAGCGTTTACTAAAAACTGATCGTAAACCAATGCGCCGTTGTCAAATTCGGTTGGGCTGTCGGCACCTAGAGATGTATTTATACTATTTACAACGCCGAAACCAAAGTCGCTACGGCCGTAGTTGGTACTTACATCCCAGGTCCATTCGCCAGTTTCGCCTTGCAGGCCTAGGGCAAATGAGTAATCTTGTACGTCGGTTTCAATTTGCGGTAAAAAGCCATCCGGATACACTTCTAACACGTTGCGGCTGTCTTTTGCACGGCGGTAAAAACCACCTGAGTTACCTTCGCGTTTTGAGTAGCTACCAAACGAGTACAGGTTATAGCCGTTATCAAAGTCGTAACCCATGTTGTAAAACAGTGCGTAGTCTTCAAGCTCTGCTTTACCAAAGCGGTGGTTGTAACGGTCGATGGTAAATTCGCGTGGGTCTAGGCTGCCATCTTCTAGGCGGTCGTATTGCTCGCGCGGGTCAAAGCCTGAGCGCTGCGTAGAGTCGTTATCACGATACTCAATTGATACGTTTACAAAGCCGTTATCTAAAAGCTCAAAACCAGAGTTTGCGCTAATTGTACGACTTGCACCGTCGTTTACTTCGCGGTCGGCACCGGTATTAAAGGCAAGGTTGCCATCGGCATCTGCGTAGGTGCTTTCTAGCTGAGGTACGCCAGCCATTTGGGTGTCGTACTCGCCGTAGGTTACGCTTACGCTGCCGCCTTCTGAGGCATCTTTAAGTACAATGTTAATTACACCGGCAATGGCGTCTGAGCCGTACTGCGCTGCTGCGCCATCACGTAGTACTTCTACGCGTTTAATGGCTGATGTTGGGATCATGTTTAAGTCAACAGCGGTAGAACCACGGCCAACAACACCCGCTAAGTTTAATAGCGCGCCAGCGTGGCGGCGTTTGCCATTAATAAGCACTAGGGTGTGATCGGGTGCTAAACCACGTAATACAGCCGGTTTAGCGTGGTCTGTACCATCACCCATGGTGGCGCTTGGGTAGTTAAAGCTAGGTACTTGGTTGGCCAGTATTTGGCTAATTTCTAGCTGACCCGTGCTTTGCATATCACCACTGGTAATAATATCTACAGGTACGGTACTTTCGGCAATACTGCGCAGGCTTCTGCGGGTACCGGTAACCGAAATCACTTCAATACTTTCTTGTGCTTGAGTGTCTTGTTCTGCAGCAAATGCAGGAGAATAAGACGCGCCAAGCGCAGAGGTAACGGCCAGGCTAAGTGCTACTTTTTTGGCTGATAATTGCTTTAACATGATGTTGATTCCCTTAAGGGCTGCTGACTATTGATTTTTCAAAGGAGCGCATAATATAGAAGGCACTACCTGTGTGCAAAGATAAAAACTGTCTAAGTTATTCTAAGTTGTTAACAACTAAAATGACAGTTTACGCCCGCTATAGACGTTTAGATCGCTCGAGTTGCAATCTTGTGCCGAATGGCTGCAAATTCAAGGTAAGTTGTCGGTTTTTTTGAAAAAACAAAAAAGGTCAAGTTAGGGCGTGTTGCACTTTGCGGATTGAAATTTGTTCAATCTAGGGGCGATTAAATCGCGGCGCGAGGTTTGTAACCTAGTGGGCTAAGTAAAAATCGAGTAAAGCTTCCGCGTCCTGCTCACGCCCCTTACCTACATCCATGTAGGCAACAAAGAGTTTATCGCCCCTAGGCAGAACCCGAAGGGCAGCACATGTTTGGCATTTATGCTGCGTTATCGCCTATTTATGGGGAATAACCACACTTCATAGGCTCTGCCTTGCCTAAAAACCAAACACACTGCTGTAAATTCAACCATCAAAGCTCAACACGCCCTGAAAACTTGGCCTTAATTTATTGTGTAAATTGCGTGAAAAAAA
Source organism: Pseudoalteromonas sp. GABNS16E (assembly GCF_028598715.1). Classification (NCBI taxonomy): domain Bacteria; kingdom Pseudomonadati; phylum Pseudomonadota; class Gammaproteobacteria; order Alteromonadales; family Pseudoalteromonadaceae; genus Pseudoalteromonas; species Pseudoalteromonas sp. GABNS16E. The sequence goes on along the minus strand of NZ_JAQREZ010000023.1, from coordinate 37,386 downwards.
TTATTCAGGCGCTACTTCTAACGTCGTGAATAAAGCATAACGACCGGCATCTACGCCTTCTTCGTTTACTTTAACTTTGTTAGAGGTTTCGATTAGGTATAGGCCTGGCTCTTTCCAGGTTGTGCTAAACATGCCGTTTTTGTCGGTTGTTACTTTTATTTCGCCACGTTCGTTACGGTAGCGTGTATCGCCTTTTAAAATGCTTACTTCAATGCCTTCGCCCGCTGGCTTGCCATCTTGTAGTAACTGAAAACGCGCTTGCTCGCCAACAAATAAATCGTTTGGATGCGTTGGGCCGCTAAGCTCAAGGCCTAAGCCAAGTTGTGCAGGCTTAGAAGTACCGTTACGGCTTACAAATGTATCTACTGTAGATATAACTTTAGTTGTGGTTACATCTTTTGCATTGCTTGGTAATTTAGCTTCTGACTTTTTACCAAATACGCGCTTGCGCTTACCTTCTTCGTTTTTGTAGAAGGTCATGTACATTGGCTTTTGCGTCATGGCAATGTGGTAAGTACCTTCTTCTTTTAGGCTTACCGCCGCTGAGCTTTTACGCTTTAGGTAATAAGCACGAATGGTCTCAGACACTTCTTCACCGTTTGGTGCAAGGGCCATAAGTAGTGTGTCGTCGTACTCTGCGCCTTTTTCTTTTGGCTTAAAGGCTTTGTCGGGTGCAAATATTTCGTTAGAAATACTCGCGTCAATCATTACGTAGTGCGCTTTGTCGCCAGATAATGACGTGTGCGAAGGTAATAACCAGCGCCCATGTGCACTTGCCGATGTAGATACCAGCGCCGATAAGCTAAGTGCGCCAATTAAAGCCGTTTTTAATAAATTAATTTTCATTGTATTTCCTTAAATTCAAATGATTAAGTAGCAGCTACTTAGTGCTTACGGTTACAAAACTTGTCGAAAATTCTTTTTTACCTTCAATGGTCACTTTGCCAGCTTGCGATAAATCAAGCTCTACGCGGCTGTAATCACGGCCGCCTTCTTCGCGCACAACCTCAATGTTTAAAAGGTATTTGCCAGGCTTTACGGCATTGCCGTCTAAATCTTTACCTTGCCAGTCAATGGTGTAAGTACCTGCGCGCTTAGTGGCGCCGCTTATGCCGTCAAAGTTAATGTCGGTTTTACCTGCTTTACGCCACCATTGGCGCAAATCTTTAAACCATTCTGCTTTTTGAACCCATAGCGCAAGCGTAGTTACGTGTTTACGCTTTGGCGTTTCTAGCCAAACAGCTACGTATGGGCGGTGGTAAGGTTGTACATCAAGATCGGGTAGGGTTAATTCAATCTCTAGCTGTGGCGTTTGTGCCTGCGCAGTTGTTTGAAATAATGCGGCAACCATTAATAGTGCTGCACTTAGTACCGTACTTACTTTTAACATTAAGACACTCCTTTAATTTGTGGCACCCAACATAAATAAATAACCAAAGGCGTTGCTATGCCTAAAACGGTTATCCATATTCCTGCTAAGCGTTTTTTTCTGTTTTGAAATAAAATAATCATCCCGGTGATTGAAAAAATAATCATCAATACCGCTGAAATATCAATAACCCAGCTCCACACAGCGCCACTGTGGCGGCCTTTGTGTAAATCGCCAATCAGGCTTAAAAAGCCACCGGTTTGGTAATCTAGGTTTAGCTCACCGGTTGTAAAATCAAGCTCTGCGTAAGCAAAACCTGCCGGTAGTGGGTAGTCGAGCATAACCAGCGCGTCTTCTTTTTCCCACTCAATGCTTTTAACTTTAGTGAGCGCGTATTGCTCGGCAAAAAACGCTTCTATGTCTGGGTAGAGGGTGGGTAATGTATCTAGTTGAGTATTCGCTTTAGCCATTAACGCTTGAGGAATAGCGGTACTTACTTGGCCGTTGCTTTTGTCGTTTTTAAGCCAATCAACATGGTTAAGTACAATGCCGCTAACGCAAAATAAAATAAGCAAAAAAAACAAAGCTGTAGAAATATAAATATGGAGCGCACGGCTTGTGCTGTACAAAGCCCGCTTATTAATAAACGCCATAGAAACAGTAATTAAATTAAATTTAGAACATGATAATCATTTGCATTCACTATTACAAATTTACTTACTTAACTTTACATTAAATTTTTGGCTAAACGGTGTGTGCCTGCAAAAAAGGGGGTTATTTAGCGCTAGGTGGGTGCGAGGGCCTTAAAATTAGGTAAATCATAACGGCTATTTCAATTACGCCAACAAGGTAAATAACCCAAACAGGGGCGTTTGAGTAAAGCAAAAATACAAAACCAATTAGCATACCAATCGCGGCGTAGCATTTTGCTTTTACAGGCACCACTTTATGCGCTTGCCATTGCTGTAAGGTAACGCCGTAGCGAGGGTGGTTAAGTAGCCAGTGTTCAAGCGCTGGTGATGAGCGAGTAAAGCAGGTAAGCGCAAGAATAAAAAAAATGGTGGTGGGCATAACCGGCAGCACAATACCAATAATACCAAGAGCCACTAACAATAATCCGAGTGCTTTAAGCCATAAGTTTTTATAACAAATAAATACTGCTTTTATATTCACTTAGGCTCTTTTAAGTAATGGCTGTTAGTTAGGATTGTAGGCCAAATAGTTATAAAATCGAACCCTATAAACGCAAAAAAGGGCAAACTAAGTTTGCCCTTTTAAAATACTAAATATGTGTTACTTATTTAGAAGTAGTAACCTACGTTGATGTTAAAGCGACGTTCTGTGTCGCCATCACCTGCAACAGAGCCACCAATAAATGGCTGGTTACGTGCTTGAATAAAGTCAAAGTAAGTAAATAATGCACCGGCCGATACGCTCATGCCTGTTACGTTCATCCACGTATCTGGGCTGTCGTCAGACTTGTCGTAAATAATGCCGTAATCGTTGTAAAATTGAACGCCTGTTACTGGGCCCCAATCAAGCGATAGGTCGTAAGCTACGTTAAAGTTGGTCATGGTTGCTTCGCTTGATACGGTATCGTAGTAATCAAACGCGCCAACTACAAAGCGGTTGCTGTTGTCGTCTAGGTCGTAGTCGTACTCGCCGTGCTGAAATTGAATATTCCAGTTATTAATTTGGCTGTTTACATGAAACGCCCACGCACCGTAGTTACCCGCACGGTCGTTACCGTCGTGCAAACCACCGCTTAGTAGTGATACGCCAATATCGGTTTTAGCGTTTTCACTGTGCTCAATTTGATAAACTGTACGACCAGCAAAGGTGTTGTACTCACCAAGGCGCGAACCTGGTACGTCGTAGGTGCCTTCGGTTGTTGCACGGCTACCAACAATATCGTAAGAGTAACGTTCGTTAACTTCTGAGCTGCCATCAACGCCGCCTACTTCATCATTTTTGAAAAAGCCGAGGTCTAGTTTCCAGTTGTCTTTAAGTTTACGGTTTACTGTTACACCTAAATCAAAGTCATCTTCTAGGCCAACGTAGTAGTTGGTGCTAAAAAAGTAGCTGTGTGAGTTGTATGGGCCGTTACCAAACGGTACAGGTGCAATACCGGCTTGCGCTTCCCAGCCATCTGTAAATTCGTAACCTAAGTATGCATACTTAACAATGGTCATGTAATCGTAAAAACGAAAATCACCATTTACAGAAATATCGCTAATTTCACCCGATAAGTTAAGGCGAAATACTTCAAAGTCTAAATCGCCGCCACGGTCTTGCGTGTCTTCATCGTAGGTGTTTGTGCTGTAGTTAAAACGTACGGCACCGCCAATTTTAATGCCTTCATCTTCTTGTTCAGGCGCAGCTGCGGCAACAACAACTTCTTTGTTGTCGGCCTTTTTACTGATCTCGGCAACTTGTTGTTCGTGTTGCTTGTTGATTTGGCTTTGCTTTGATTTTTCATCAGCAAGCTGCTGTTCAAGCAACTGCATTTGTTGCTTAAGCTGCTTTAATTGGCTTTGCAGTGTGTCGAGATCGGCTGCATTAGCTGTGCTTGCTGCACCGCCAAGCATTAGTGCTAGCGTTAATTTTGAGAGTTTAGTCATTGTTGATGCTCAGGTTTTGATTAAAAAATAAAAAAATTCAAGGTGCCCAAAAGCCCCTTACGAATGATGTAAGAACTAATTTAAATTTATTTTTTATTTTTTTATTTATTTGGTGTTTGAGTTAACGCGCCTACCTCTAACAGAGGTGATGCGTCTAACTTATCAGCATCCATCATTGCTGCAACGCGTTGCATAGATGAAAGCAATAAACTTTGCTCCCACTCTGCAAGTGCAGAAAACTTTTCAATAAAGTGTTCTTGCAGTGGCTGAGGTGCTTTTTCTAGTAACTCTTTCCCTTGCTCGGTGAGGTATAAGCTCACTCGGCGTTTATCCATTTGACTACGAACGCGTGTTACAAGGTTTCTGCTTTCTATTCTATCAAGAATATTAGTTACAGTAGCCGGGCTTAAGTTAACATTCTGAGCGATACGGCTTGCTGTTATTCCATCGGTGTGCGCTACTTCTTGCATTATAAGCAATTGTGGGCCTGTTAAACCTGATGTTTTATTTAGCTGCTTAGAATGTAAGTCAATCGCGCGGATTACTTTACGTAAAGAAACTAATAATTCGTCATATTTTTGCATTTGCTTATCTCGTCGATGGGCCAAAGGTGTGCCGTAATCGCGAAATGTTACACATCAAATAAATTGAATTCAAATAATAAATTAAGCTTGAGCCCATGTTTATTGGTTTTTATTAGTTTGAGCAGAAACTAAAATAGTATAATTTTGTTTAAAACTTATTAAATGTTATTAGCATATTGTTTGCATTGTGGTGCGCACACTACGTATGTTGTGAATAATTGGCAAGTCTTATGGTTTAGACTTTAGTATTATACCCACCTGCATTAATACCTTAATAAATTTAAAATGCGTTTGCCTAAGCTTACCCGCGGTTTTACTGCCTTAAAGCATGGCCATTATTTATACGCATTAGTGTTATTTATAACAGCTGTTATTAATTGGTAATTGTTTGTAAGTTAGCTGTGTATGTATTAATCGCCAATGAACAGATTATGCACGCAATGTTTAGTGAGTATAGCGTATACTTTGCACATGCATTATTGTTTATATGCACATGTTAAAAATCTTTAATATCAGCATTGTAGGGAAAAACATGAAATTATCGCCATCAGTTAGCATTGAACAAAGCGAAACCGGCCTAGAGTTTATAAAAGTTGCGAGCTCAAAGTGTGATGCAAAAATATTTTTGCAAGGCGGACAAATTACCGAGTTTATTCCAAAAAATAACAAGCCACTTATTTGGATCTCTAAAAACGAGTCGTTTCAAGAAGGGGTGAGCATTCGCGGTGGTATTCCTATTTGTTGGCCTTGGTTTGGTAATCATGAAAACCAAGATTGGCCAGCACACGGCTTTGCACGTACCAGTTTATGGCAAGCTGATGCTGTGCATGAAGATGATGAGCACATTACAATTAGCTTAAACTTACCCATGAAATTAGTTAACCCAACGTATTGGCCGCACCAATCGGCGTTAAAGGTTGAGTTTGTATTGAGCGAGCAATTACAGGTGCGTTTAACAACCACTAATTTAAGCAATAGCCCTTTTAGCTATACGCAGGCTTTGCACAGCTATTTTCCTACCTCAGATATAAAACACACCCATGTAGAAGGTTTACAAGGCGCGCAATATATTGAGTTTGGCGAAGGGCCGTTTGCGCAAAATGCCCCAGTGGAGTTTACCCGCGAAACCGATATGGTTTATACCCAGGCCGCTAAGCAGCAACACATTCACACCCCAGATGGGATTATTAATGTAAGCCGCGAGAACTCAAGCTCGTGTGTGTTGTGGAACCCATGGATAGAAAAATCTAAGCGTTTATCTAATTTTGCTGACGATGAATACCTGAGCATGGTGTGTTTAGAAGCCGCCAATGTGTTAGAAGATAACGTGACACTTGAGCCTAAACAAAGCCATACGTTAGTTACTACAATCAGCTGGGCTAACAGTCAGTAAATAGGAAAGGTACTTAAAATCGTGTTTGATAATCAGCAAGTAATGGATTTACCTAAGCATAGCGAAATACAGCTCAACCCCTTGGCCGATAAAGCGTTACTACACGTGCAACTTAATTGGCTGGCGTTTTACATTCCTTTTTGCGCGGTACTGTTTGCTGTTTGTTACTTTAACGAAGCGTTTGCTAACAAAGCACAAACCTACTTGCTGATAGGCGTGCCTATTTTAATATTGCTTTCAATGCTTTATAACGCCCTGAGTATTAAGCTGCAGGGCTTTGCGCTGCGCAATCACGATATTGCGTTTAAGAAAGGGGTTATTTGGCAGCAAATTACTATTTTGCCCCTCGCGCGCGTACAGCATATGGAAATTCACCAAGGCCCCATTGAGCGAAAACTAAAGTTAGCCAGTTTAAAGTTATTTAGTGCCGGCGGGGTCAGTGCTGATTTACAAATAAGTGGCTTAACCCACGAGGAGTGCAAAAACATACGCCAATTTGTACAAAATTATCGCCAAGACGGCACACCCGCGCAGGTTGAATTAGCAAATGAGTAATACCATTAGCGAGGAGCAAAGTAGCTCACTACATTGGCAAAAAGTATCGCCTTGGGCGGTATTGTATTTTGTGGTGTATTTTAGCGTGCGCTTTGTAAAAGACGGGCTTTTAAACCTGCTGCCCATGCTTGTGGTGTTTGTAACACAAGTAGAAAACAAGCTATTTTGGGCGCAAGTTGTAGGTGCTATTGCGATAGTGACACTGCTAATATATTCAATTTTATATTACATAAATTTTAAGTTTTGTATTAGCGACGATCACGAAATTTTGCTTAACAAAGGGGTGTTTAAAAAAGAGCGCCTAACGTTAAAATTTTCGCGTGTGCAAAACGTAAATATTGCTGAGCCCTTTTATTTTACGCCCGTTAATTTGGTTAATTGTATTTTTGATGCCGCAGGCAGCGTAACCCAAGAGGCGGTATTGCCAGGTGTTACCAAAGCCTATGCACAGCAAATGCGTAAACAAATTTTTGCCTTTAAGGCGCAGCAGCAACCCGACGAGAAAACACCCTCAAGCGAGCATTTTGAAGCAGAAAATAGCTTACGTATCAGTAATAAAGAAATCGCTAAATTTGGCTTAATGTCTAATATGGCTATATTAGCAATGGCCGCTATTGCGCCTTTTATAAATGTGTTGGTAGATTTTTTAGAGCAGCAAATTATTGCTAAGGTAGAGGGGTTTTATCAGCAAGAGCTTGGTTTACTAGCAAGTGCTGCAACCTTTGCCATGATAACGCTTATTGCTTTGCTTGTTTTAACGGCTGTGATGTTGTCGGTAGGTATGTCGCTTATTCGTTTTTATAACTTTGAGCTTTACTTTAAAGGCCAAAAATTTAAACGTATTGCCGGCTTATTAGAGCGCCATCAGTTGTCTATGAGCATGGATAAAGTGCAATCTATAGTTATAAAACAAAACCTAATGGGGCGGTTACTAAAGCGTTTTACCGTTGAGTGCTTACAAGCTAGTAGCGGGGGTATAGCGGCGGGCGTGGCTGCTAAAAAAAATAAACAAACCTTAGTGTTACCCGTTTTAAATAGCGAGCAAGTAGATAGCGTTTGCCAATGGATTTACCCGTGGTTTAATAGCAAAAAATTGCAGTTTAACGGCGCAGAACGTGCCTTACTTTATAAAAACTTGAGCTTTTATGCCTTAATTCCAAGCGCTATTGTGCTGTTAGGTTGTTATTTAGGCGACTTTAATGCCTGGCTTAGCTTGGGAGTATTACTTATTTTAGCGGGATTAGTAACGCTTGCTTATCAGCGTTATGGCTATTATTTGCATGAAGACAACGGCCGTTTTTACATGGTGGTACGTAAAGGTATGATAGGGGTGCATTACCGTGTGTTTGAACTGTATAAAGCACAAAGTGCACGCAGTATTAGTACCTACTTTATGCGCCGCGCAGGGCTTAAAAGCCTGTATATACAACTTGCATCAGGGTTTGCCTTTATGCCCTATATAAAGCAGCAAGATGCTGATTACATAATTGATTTTACTCTTTATCAGGCGGAGTCAACGCAGCGCAACTGGATGTAGTTATACCAATCGACTTACATATTTAGCCTTTTTAGGTTGCCAAATAAAGCGTTAACGGCGTTATTGATTTTTCATGTAAAACAAGGCATTGCTAAATTTAAAAGCTTATAAATTATACACTTTCATAAGCTTTGTTACATTTTTTTACTGCAACATTAGTTGGTTTAATAATACTCTAAGTGGTATCAATCATTTAAAGGATTATTATGAAAAAATCACTCATCGCTGCCTCTTTGTTATTAGCCACACCTACCTTAGCTGCTGATTGGCAAACTATTCATACCGAGCACTTTAATGTGCATTACAGCACCGAAAACGCCGATTATGCTAAATCGACAGCGGTCGAACTTGAAATAGTGCGCACCAAAGTGCTTGAGCAGCAAAACCGAGCGCTCGATAAAGTAGTTGATGTGGTGGTGTTTGATCCCCTAAATGCGCCCAACGGCTTTGCTTTACCTACTTCTAATAATCCTTTAATGGCCCTTTTTACCACGCCCCCACAATCAGACACGGTGGTTTCTAACATTAGTGGCTGGCAGCAATTACTGATATTGCACGAATATATTCACTTAGTGCATTTAGCGCAGCCCACACGCAACACGTGGCAGCAAAAAATACGGGGTGTGTGGGATATTTACGACTTAACTTACAGTGATATGCCGCGCTGGGTAGCCGAAGGTTATGCAACCTTACTTGAGTCAAAAATGACGGGCCGAGGGCGACTATTTGATAACTACACTGAGTCAATGCTCATTGAGTTTGCCCAGCAGGGGGCATTGCCTAGCTATAGCCAGCTAAGCGATACAGAGGGCGGTTTTATGGCTGGCTCTATGGCGTATTTAATGGGCAGCCGGTTTTTAAATTGGCTAGAGCAAACTTATTCAGCGCAAATGCTCGATGCTGTTTGGACACGTATGCAGGCAGTTAAAAAGCGTGATTTTAACGAGGCCTTTACTGGGATATTTGGCCAAAGTGCGGCTAATTTATATGGCCGCTTTATTGCACAATATACTTATAAAGCGATGGCAAAAGAGCAGTCAGAGCCTGCGCTTAACAGCGAGCTGTGGTTAAAGCTTAACTTATATGCAAGCAACCCTGCGCTTTCAAAAGATGGCAGTAAACTTGCGATTGTTGAGCGCGATAAAGATAAAAAAACCAAGCTTATTATTTATAGCACGCAGGATAATACTAAAGCTGAAGATGAATTTACAAAAGCACAAAAAGCGCTATTAGAAAACGATGCATTGGATATACCCGATAACGCCCCGAGTGTATTTAAACGTGAGAAAAAGCACGTATTAAATCAAATAAACAGAGCGGGAATTGCTAATCCACAATGGGTAAATAACAGTACACTTTACTTTAATGCTTATACACGTGAAGAGACGGGTATTTATAACAAAGTGTCTGATATTTTTAGTTATAACACCGAAACCGGAAAAGTTGAGCAGTTAACTAAACTTGCTGGCTTACGCCGCTTTAGTGTTACAAACAATGGAGAAACCCTTTACGCCGAGCAAGTACGTGGTGGCTACTCAGAATTAGTAAAAGTAGACTTAGCAACGCAAACCATTACCCCTTTATTTACTAAAAGCTTAAAAACAGCTTACGACTACCCAACTTTTAGCCCTGATGAAACCCAATTAGCTTATGTATCAGCCAATTTAAATGAGAATTGGCAATTGTATATACAAGATGTTTCCAATAATACTCGCCAAGCCGTGCCTATGCCAAACGGGTACCAATACCTAAGCCAACCCAGCTTTAGTAAAAACGGAGAAAAAATTTACTTTGTAGCCGGCTTAAAAGGCTCAACTGATATTTATAGCTACCATATTGCAAGTAGCACATTAACTAAATTTACCCAGGGCCAAGAAGCCGTTGCCCACCCGCTAGAAACAAACGAAGGAGCATTACTTTATTTATCTATTACTGCTGATGGGCCTAATGTAAAGCGACTACCGAGTACGCTAGAGGGTGAAATAGTCACTGATTTAGCACTTGATAATAGCGCGCCACTGCTTTTGGTTGATCAGTACACTTTGCCTAAAGCAAAAATATATAGCGAAAATGTAGGTAAACAAAGCAGCTACGATGTGCTTGATCAGCATGCGAGTTTAGCGCTAGGCGCACAGCATTACTCGGCCGCTTCAAGCGCTTTAAATATAAATATTAAAAGTAGTGACTTACTTAAACAGTTAGACCTTCAAGCGGGCTATAGTGTTGATTTAAATGATGATGCTTTGCACGGTGGGTACGCCCAGGCAAAATACAATGCACTGCCAGTTAAGCTTAAATTGAGTGTATTTGATTATGATTTAAATACCGCAAAACAATACCAAGCGAGCGAAAATGCAGATGTATCTGCGCGAGGTGGTTTTGCAGCCTTAAGTTACCCGATTAAATACGCGGCGTTTAGCATAACGCCAGAGCTGGCTTATAACTATACCGATTATAAGCAAGACTATAATAAATGGGCACGTATAGGCATTACACAAAGCTGGCAGTACGACCGCCAAGCATTTGCTATAGGGCAAAGTGTTAATGCCCAGTATTACGATGGCAGCAGTAAAAACAATAATTGGGATGGCTATGATTTAGCGGCCAAAGTATTTGGTAAAGCGTTTGATGTGCCGCTTTATATTAATTTTACTCAAAAGCAGCGCGATGATAGCAGCTTAGCGCTAGGCGGATTTAACTCAAACCTAATTAGCGAACACCAAAATAGTGAGTTTGTGCTTTCATCAGAGCTGCCATTTTATAGCACAACTGCTGAGCGCTACATGGGTTATGGCGGTGGTTTTAGTTTTAAAGAAGGCATGCCCTGGCTTTATTACAAACAGCATCAGGTAGATGATGCGGTATACGCACAAAGTTATGGTTTAAAATATCAAGGCAATTTTAGCTTTGGGTTAGGCCCAGTCGGTGTGAACGATTTAACCTTTAATATGGGATTATCGCGCGTAGAAGGCGATAGCTTTGAGGATGAAATGCGCGGCTGGTTGAGCTTTTACTACTCGCTTTAAGTAAATTGCTATAACACGCTAATGCACTTGTGTAATAAGTGCATTAGCAAAAGCCGCGTTTAAACTAATTTAAAATAAAGATGATTAATTGTGCTTGTTTAGCGACGCAAGCTTAGCTTGATATACATTTAGCCTTTCTTTATTGCGCTCATACTGGATGGCTTTTTCAAGCAAGCTTTGTGTTTGCGCTGTGTTACCTTGTTGGTAGCGAATTTTAGCCAGCTCTAAATAGAGCTCCGATATATAAGGGGCTTTTGCAATGGCAAGTTCGAGTTGTTTTTTAGCTTGGGTGACCTTGCCCTGATGTAAGTTATTTTTAGCGATAACGAGTAGCTCGTAGGGATCTTTTTCTTTATCAACAAACTGGCTTGTTAGGCGTTTTTCTAGTGTTTTATCTCCCAGCTCTTTTGCTAATATTCGATAGTTATTAATTAAATTTATACTTATATCGTTTCTATCAAGCGCGGTTTGGTAAATCATGTGAGCGCTTTTTAAATCGCCTGCACGGCGGTGCAGCACGCCGGCTATATTAAACAGCTCTGCATCGTTTGGGGTAAAGCGGTTGGCTTGCATAATTAAAGAGTAAGCCTTATTAAGGTTGTTTTCGGCTAGTGCCGTGGCCGCTAAGTTGCTATAAAAATTAGAGAGTAAATCGTTATACGTAGCGCTGCCTGAATAAAAGCTGCCACGGGTGGGGAAGTAATCAATTAACGTGCCTGCGCGAATTATTACAATAATATCTTCATCTGTTTCTTTTTTTGGGGCGTAAATTTTCGTTCTAAAGTGGTTAGCAACATAAATTACATTGCCTTCTTTGGCATACACAGGTTCGCTCGTCATTTCTTGAAAGCTGGTTTCGAGATTTAAAAGCTGCGCATAGCTTTGCGTAAGTATGGCTAAACTAATGCAGTTACCTTCTGAGCGTTCAATCGCTTGTTGGGCTGTGAGGGTGGCGCCATCATACTTAAAGTTGGTGAGCTGGTTTTGCAGGTAATTAAAAATAATTTCATCAGCGCGTACATTGTTTAAACGCGAGTGTGCGTAGGTTAAAAACGCGCTTTTTTCAGGCTCCGACAGCTCAAAAATACTGTGCTCGCTAGGTGTTTTAACCTGCTCGAAAAGCGAGTGATTTATTATATGGGTAAGTTGTACTTTTTTAATTGGCGCTTCGGGCGGGGTGCTACTGCAAGCAGTTAGCAATAAACTAAGTGTAAAAACTAAATATTTCATATATCACCTCACTGTGATTTTTAACATTACAGTGAGGTGATTTTTTAATCAAGCACTTACAGTGCGGTGTTTACTTAAGCGGTTTTTTTGAGACTGTTTTTTACGCTTACGGCGAGTAAACCATAAATAAAAGCCAGTACCGCCAAGCCAAACAGGGCTTAAACCAATAACACACCAAATTATTTTACTAATGAGCCCTGCAAAATAACCAAAGTGTAGTTTTCTAAAGCTATCAATTACTTGCCAACCTACACCCACTTCGCGAATGTCCCAGTTAGCCATATGCTCGCCCGTTAGCTTATTGTAAGTCACGGTATTGGCATATTCACTGGCAAGCGGGTTGCTGGTATCAACCTCACCAAATAACGTTATGTTTTCGTTTGGCTCAAGCGGCATTACTAAAAACGTACCATTAAAGCTGGGTATTTGCTTTTGGCTGTCATCAAGTACGTGCTGAAAAGAAACCTCTTCATTGTATAAATTTTTAGTTAATACAAAGTGCTCTTCTTCTGCGTGTTCAATTACTTCGTGATACCACACCGCGCCGTTAAAGTAGCCGCCGGTGATGGCTAAAATTATAATAATTGGCGAGCCAATTACGCCGGTCATTTTATGAATGTCGCTAAGCACTATTTGCAGTGTGGCGCGCCAGCGTACACTAAATAACCGCTGCCAAAACTTACGATAAATAATAAGACCTGTAATACCCAGTACTAAAAAAAACACCGCAAAAAAGAACCCTAAAACAGTGCCAGTTTGCCCTGGTAAGCTTTTTAAATCGTTAAGTAAAAAGGTGTAATGTAAGTCTAAAAACCAGTCGGTAAAGTAATGGCTAGTGCCTACTGGCTCCGATAAAATATTGCCCGTGTATTGATCTAAATGAAATTTATACCAGTCCTCTGTACCGCGTTTAATTAAATAAACCCGATCAGCAGTATCATCGTTAAATATTTCCCAGCTACCTACGACATACTCAGGGTAGGTTTTTTGAGTTTTTGTTATAAGTGTATCAATAGGTAAGCGGTTGGCTTGTTGTTGTACAACAAAGTGACTGTCTGGCATTAGTAAGCCGTCAATCTCGCTTTTAAATACCAAAACGCTACCAGTTATACTGATAACAAGCAGCGGAATAAGCGCTATAAGGGCTACCCAGCTGTGAATTTTAAAAAGTGTTTTTCTCATAGTTTATTTTTTGTGTAATTGCCACGGACCTGAGTATGATAACAATTATCAGTTCTATTTCATAGTTGTGCGATGAATGCACAATAATTGTTTTAGAGCGAGCCGATCTCTAGAGTAAAATGTGTTTAAGCTGTGGTGTAAGGTTGGTAACTTTTAAATGCAAAGAGGCTCTGGTGTTCACTTAAAGTAACGCTTTTTGTACAGCTATCTTGCCAGTGCCTAATATAGGTTTACGCTAATTTGTTGAGTAAAATGTATTCATCATTACAATGCGCGCTCACTCTAAAACCCTTTTAAAAACATATGTTTATTTATTGTTTCAGGCGGGTTTTATATTAACATTTAAGTAACGAGCGAGGTTGTTTTGGCGCACTATCTACCTATTTTGTCGGCTTTTATTTTAGTTTTTAGCTTTTTACCGCTATTGAGCAAAATTAGAAAGAATCGCAGTGTGTCGGGGTTATCACTATTAATGATGACCTTTGGTTTAGCACAAAGCCTCTACTTTATTACCTACAATATTTATTTTGAACGCTACTTTATTGCTTTACCATTTTTTGTAACTGGAGCGCTAAGTGGTTTAATTTTATATTACTTTGCACGCTATAACGCCGCAAAAGCTGAACGTATACAGCTTGTGGCTATGCTTGGCTTTTCGTTATTACCTTTTTTATTGCTGTTAAATAAAAGCTTAGAAACATCATCGGTGCTCAACGCCCTTACATACGTAGGGCTGGTAATGAGCTCAGTGCGGGTTATGCCGCAAACGTATAAAACCTTACGCAGTGGCAATATTAGCAATTTAAGCGCCCGCTACTTTAGCTTGCAGTTTGTAGCAGGTACCTGTGGCTTATTTGTAGAGCTAAGCAGTGCTATGCCCAGCACCTCGCATATTTTAATGTTTGTTATGCTGCTACTTACAAATGCCGTGCAATTTGCATGTATGCAATATTATAAAATGCGCCCCGCAATGGCTTAAAAAACAATCGTCTTCTATTTATATTGTACTAAATATGTGGCAAGTTACTTTATCAAATAAAAGGATAAAGTATGAATTGGAATCAGTTTGCCTACATTTGCCGTGTCTATAGTTCTAAAACATTAAGTGCCGCACAAAAAGAAGAGCTAACCGCACAATCGTATTTAGCCGTTTATGCTAATAAATACGCAGACAGTAAATTAGCCAATTGCCTTGCAACAAAATTTGCACTGCAAGATGCAGATATTTTGCAAAAACAAGCCATGCATTATCAATGTGTACCGCAGCTAGTTAGCGGGTATAAATTTGAGCACAAAGGCATTTTTAGCTATTTAACTGCTGTTTTTTTTATTTATGTTTTTTCTTCGCTTTTATATCAGTCTTTTGTTGTTCCTACATTTGTAGAGATATATAGCAATCATATGGCTTCTTCCGCGCACTCCTTAGGTGATTACTTTTCTTATTGGTATGTGCCAATTATTCTATTGTTTTTACTGCAAAGCATTATTTTTATAGTAATTTTTAAAATTAAAAATGCATGCGCTTTAACCGACTCGCAGCCTTTTACTGGTTTATCAAAAGCTTTACTTCCCCGCAGTTTAATTAAGAAATACGATCGCCTAATGACAACGCTTAACTTTGCGGTAAATTTCAAAGAGGATGAAAACGCCGCAATAGTCGAAACTAAACATTTGGCTAAGTGTGATTCGTTAGGCTACGAAACTCATGAAGAGTTTAAAGTGTTACTTGAGCAGCAGCTTGAACAATTTAATTTGCAGGCTAAAGGCTTTATAAATAAGCTGGTTATTCTGTATGGATTAGTCATTGTTGTGTCAATTTACTTATTTGTGAAAGCGGCTTATCAACCAATTTTTATGCTAGGAGAAGTGTTATGAAGTCAAAAGGATTTACGCTAATTGAATTGATGGTCGTAATTTCTATTATTGGTATTTTGGCGGCCGTTGCCTTACCTCAATACAGTAAATATATGCAAAAAGCTGAACTTGTTGATCCGCTTGCTATGGCCGCAGTAATAAGAGAAGACGTAACTACGTATTACATTGAAAACAGAGAGTTTCCTAAAAATAATAAACAAGCAAATGTGCCTGAAAGTAAATATTTAATAGGAAATCGAGTGACAGGTATTTCCATAGAAAACGGTGCAATTAACATTAGCTTGGGGAATAAAGCCTCGCAGCCTTTGCAAAATACAGTTTTAACTTTTAGACCCGCAGTCGTTACTAATAGCCCCACAAGTCCTATTGCATGGTTATGCGGTTTTGATGAACCTGTTGTAGGGATGCAAGCTGTGGGTGAAAATAAAACGACAGTACCTAAAGATGTATTACCTTCGGCTTGTTTATAACTAATTTAGGGGGTCAACCTATGCAACTCACTATCCATCAAATTGATGCATTTACAAGCGAGTTATTTAAAGGCAATTACGCGGCTGTGATCCCGCTTGAGTCGTGGCTTAGTGATGAGTTAATGCTTAATATTGGCGCTGAGAATAATGTTTCTGAAACTGCGTTTACTTGCCCTCAGGCAGGTGGCAGTTTTGCAATACGGTGGTTTTCGCCATTAATGGAAATAGATTTTTGCGGCCACGCTACGCTCGCTGCTGCGTATGTTTTATGCGAGCAGCACAACCTTAGCCAAGTGCGCTTTAACGCCGCGGCTGTAGGGGAGCTTATTGTTAATAAAAATAGCGATGGTAGTTTTGCTATGACCTTTCCTAAACAAGCGCCAGATGAAGTGCAAACTATACCCGATGCGTTATTGAAAGGGTTGTCTATACAACCTATTAAGGTGCTTAAAAACCGCCAAGCATATTTTGCTATATACGAAAATGCTCAACAAATTCATGATTTAACCACTGAGTCTGATTTGTTAAAAACCTTATATCCACTAGATGTGGTCGCCACAGCGAGTTCTGCTGAGTACGATATTGTGTCTCGTTATTTTTGGCCAGCAAGTGGTGGCGAAGAAGACTTTGTTACGGGCTCTATTCATACCGGCCTTGCCCCTTACTGGGCGCAGCAATTAGGTAAAAATAAATTAAACGCGTATCAGGCTTCAAGCCGTGGTGGTTTTATACAATGCGAAGTAGGCGAAAATACAGTGACCTTAACCGGTAACGCAGTGCGGTATCTAAAAGGCACAATTTATTTATAAATAAACAGGCCACGTATTACGTGGCCTGTTTGATTTAATTAATCAAGCTTCTAATGCTTTAGCTATTAAGTGATCAATATACTTTTTATGCGCTTTAGTTGCTGTATCGGCTCCCCACCCTACGCTTGTATCAGCTATTTGTGTTAACTGATAGAGCGCGGCAGTTTTTGCCAAATTGTCGTGTTTACTGGCTTTGCCTAGGCCTGCAATAGCAATAAGCTGATTTACATACTCTATTTGTAAATTGCGGCTAACAGACGTGCTCTCTTTGCTATCAACAAAAATACTGGCAGTTAGGTCGTCCATAAATTGCGTTAGGCTATATTCGTTACCGTACAGCGCGGTGTCTGAAATACGCAGCATAACAGCAGGGTGCAGCAATTGCGCAAGTACTGTTTTTTGCATGCCTAAAATCATTTTGTGCGCTTTAGGGTCTTCATTTTTACCATAATGGCTAAAGCCGCGACGTTGTTGCTGTAAATAGTTATACAGTGGTTGAATGCTAATGAGTACATCTGGCGCAAATACATATTTAGCAAGTATGTTCATTGCTTGTGTTTGGCGCTCAAGCGGTACTGGGGTAAAGGGTTTATCAGCATGCTGGTCGCCCACAACGGCACGTTCAACATATACACCACCTATTTGGCGAGAAACAATGCCCGCTTGCGAGCGGTATTGGCCAAATAAACTATTAGCTGAGGTAACCAGCTGTTGGTAAGACTCACCCTTTACTGTGGCTTTATCTTTTAGCTCAGTAAATAACTTATTAATTAGCGCCATACGGTCGGCGCCATAGGCTGCAGGGTTTGATGAAAGGTCGCCTATCATTACCCGTGGGTCTATATGGCGACCTGGTGCACGCATGTCGTCGGCATCGTTACCAAAGGCAAGCGTATGCTCGCTAGAGCGCGCTAATATAGTATTTAGGCGTGCGCGCTCTGCGGCTTCATCTTCAAGGGCTGTGCTGTAGCCATAGTTTATAGCCCAGTCGTCATAAGGGCCTGGCTTGGTTTGAAAAATATCGCCTTGCTGCACACCAATGGGTGCTATGTTGGCCGGCGCATAATCCATCACTGAGCCTGTAACTATGCCTTGGGTTTTGGTTTTATCATGAACCTCTTTTTCATCCCACAAAATAGACGATTTCATATTGTGGTTTAAGCCTAGTGTATGGCCTACTTCATGAAGAATTAACTGAGTTAAACCTTGGCGAATCATTTCATTGTCATCAATCGAGGCACCTGTTGCTAAGCCTTTAGCAAGTAATAGGTTTTGTTGAATTTCATGGCCTAGTGAGCAATTTAAATCGCCACTTGTGTGCAGGTTTTCGCCGTGGCTCATTGTGCCTTGTGTGTAAAGCGTGTCGTAAATCCAGCGGTTTTTCATAAACACAAACTCAAGCATAATGTCTGAGCCAAGTATTTCACCTGTTAGCGGGTTGGCAAGAGCCGGCCCGTAGCCACCAAATGGCGGTTTAGGTGATGATGTCCAACGTAATACGTTGTAGTTAATATCACCAGCATCCCAGGTTGCGTCATCGGGTTGTACTTTAACTTCTAGTGCGTTTTTAAAACCGGCTTTTTCAAAAGCGCTATTCCAGGTAAGTACGGCATCGCGTATTGTGTCGCGCCACTCTACTGGGGTGGTATTTTCTATCCACCAGGTAATTGGCTTTACTGGCTCAGAAAGCTCAGCACTAGGGTTTTTCTTTTGTAGGTCCCAGCGTTTAATAACATCTTCATACGGTGCCCAATCGGTCGAGGTCATTAGATCAAATTGATTGGTGAAATAGCCTATGCGCGCGTCATCTTTACGTGGTTTATAGTCGTTTTTTGGTAATGCAACAAAAGAGTGCTGCACCTTTACAGAGACATTGCGCGGGTCGCTTACTGCGCTTGTACCACGCACGGTGGGGCTGGCATTACTAAATACGTAATCTACAACCACATCTAAGTTATTTGGGTAAGGACGCTGCTTAACAATACGCGACTTTTTGCTGTTTAATTTACCCACTTTAAAGCGTTTTTTAGCTTTTTTATCGGCTGGGTTTGGCGTTGGCGATACCTTGTGTAGCGCCTCACTTAAAAATAGCTTGTTGACCTTAAAGGCTACTTTTCCTTGCTCTTCTTTTTCTATTTTAATGCTGGCTAAAACGGCTTCGCTAATATTGGCATTGCTTGCTTTGGCAATGGCACTGTTTTGATCAAATTTATAGCGAGGGGTTTTGCTAACTATATCTATGCGGTCAAAGTATTTTCTAAATTCAATAAGCTTGGTTTCTCTATAGGCACCGCGATAATGCCCAGCATCAGTGACACCGTCGACTGTATGAGCAAAGTATACAAAAGGAGTATTAAGCTGCGATTCGGTGATCACCATTAAGTGCTCACCGGTTTTTGGGTCTTGGTATAAATTAAAAATACCTGAAAATTCGGTTTGCCCTTCGACCATTTCGCTTAGGGTTTGTGGTTTTTTGTCTTCTTTTTTATCGCTAGCCAATGCGTGGCCGCTAAGCGCTACACTAAGTGTTAGCGCAAGGGTTGTTAATTTCATTGTAATAATCTTTTTCGCTGTTATTTATTTAGTGTGACTGTACGTAAATTAAAATTTGTTCGCACACCTTCTCGATGAAATAATAGCTTAAACCTGTAATTTGTTGATTTTAAATAGTAAAAGTTTGTAACAAAATATAATAAATGCGATGAATAGCAGGTGTTTGTTAACGGGTACACAGCTATATTTAGTTCCCAATTTGATTTGTAACAGTTGCTTACAAATGTCAGGTTAATGTTTTATTGCGCTCTGTTATTATAGTGTTAGTAGAAATATGAGGTAATTAGGATATGCAATCAAATTCACTGAGATGGGTGTTCCCATTTGTAGCATTAGCCATTGGTGTAGTGGGCTTTATGGGAATAAACGCTATTGCACAAGAAGATCAAAGTAAAACAGCAGTAGATACACGCCCCACCGTGCAAGTTGAGCCTGTAGAAGCTAATAATCATCAAGTAATAATAAACAGCTATGGCGAAATAAAACCATTAGAAAATACGCAGTTGGCGGCGCAGGTGTCGGGCGAAGTAATTAGCTGGCACCCTAACTTTGTAGCGGGTGGCGTGGTTTCTCGTGGCGATACACTTATTAGCATTGAAAAAGACAACTACGAAGCAGCCGTATTGGTAGCCGAAGCCGATTTAGCGCGCGCAAAAGCGGCCTTAATTGAAGAGCAAGCGCAGGCAAAAGTAGCCGAAGACGAAGCAAAGCGTTTTCCGAGTAAGGCACGTACTGACTTGTTTTTACGTAAACCGCAGGTGCTAAGCGCCCAAGCCGCGGTTAAATCGGCGCAAGCCGCATTAAAAAGAGCGCAACGCGATTTAGAAAACTGCGATATAAAAGCACCTTACGATGCGCTTGTTATAAGCCGCAATGTGGGGGTAGGCCAGTTTGTGGCTATGGGCGCACAAGTGGCCGATTTAAATAATATAGAAACAGCAGAGGTTATTATTCCTATTGCTGGTTTTGATAGCGTATTTTTACCGGAGCGAATTAAGGGCATTAAGGCCACTATTATTCAAAAAGGTTTAAACAGTTTTACACGTGAAGGCGTGATTGACCGCGACTTAGGTATTGTAGATAACGCGACGCGCATGAGCAGCTTAGTGGTACGTATTGAAGACCCTTACGCCTTAAAAACACAGCAACCGGCTATTAAATTTGGCAGCTACGTGCAGGTTAATTTTGCAGGTGCCATGCTTAATAATATTTACCGTTTGCCGCAATCATTAGTTAATAACCAAACGGTGTGGATAGTTAACGAAAACCAAGAGCTTGAACCGCGCAAAGTAACCGTAGTGAGAGAAGAAGGCGAGTACTTTTATATTAGTAGCGGACTTAACGCCGATGATAAGTTGGTTACCACGTTACCTGAGTACCCACAAAAAGGCATGCAGGTTAAAGTGGCTGGCATGGGCGAGCCAAGTAACGCTAATACAAACACCGAAAGTAGCGCTGATGCGCAACAGTTGTAAGGTGTAAATTAATGAGCGAATCAATTGAAAAAAAACAAACAGGGCTAATAGCTTATTTTGCTAAAAACTCTGTTGCAGCCAACCTAATGATGGTTTTTATCATCATCATGGGGATTATTAGTTACTTAACCATTCAGCGCCAAATGTTTCCTAATGTAGAAATTAACTACATTAATGTTGAGGCAAATTACCCCGGTGCCTCACCACAAGAAATTGAAGAAAGCATTCTTATAAAAATTGAAGAATCACTAAAGGATGTGACCGAAATTAAAAAGGGCGTGTACCGCGCCTTTAGAAATGGCGGTAGAGCAAGCCTTGAAATTAACACCGATGCAGAGCTTACCGATGTACTTGATAAGGTAAAGCTGCGCGTTGATGGTATTGCAACCTTTCCTGCAGGTATGGAACCGGTCACCATAAGTCAGATTGAGTTTAGACAAGATGTTATAGGGATGACCTTAGTTGCTGATTTGCCGCTGACAGAACTCAAACCAATTGCCAATCAAATTGAAGATGAGCTATTACAGCTATCAAACGTGTCGTTGGTAGAAAACGATGTGCCGCTTGATGAAATTGCCATTGAAATCGAACCAGACACTTTGCGCCAATACAACTTAACCCTAAGCGATGTAATGACCGCTGTGCGTAATTACTCTGCTAATTTTTCGGCGGGGCAACTAACAACAGATGCAGGGATTATTTCTGTTCGGGTTGAAAACCAGTATTACTCCGGCGATGAGTTTAGGCAAATTCCGGTAAAAATAGGCGAATACGGCGCTAAAGTATTGCTTCAAGACATTGCTGTTATTAAAGACCAATTTACCGAAGGCGAGCGCTACTTTAAATTTAATGGCGAAAACGCAGTGTATATGTCGGTAAAGGCAACGCAAGATCAAAACATGATCCCCGTTGCCGATTCGGTTAAAGCATTTATTGAACAAAAAAATACCCAGCTGCCACCGGGCGTTAGGTTAGAGCCATTAATGGACATGACGTACTACCTAAATGCGCGCCTTGATATGATGAAAGCTAACTTGTTTCAAGGAGCAATATTAGTCGCTATTATGCTTTCGTTATTCTTGCGCTTTAAATTAGCGCTTTGGGTAATGATTGGCTTACCAGTGTGCTTTTTAGGCGCCATGATGCTAATGCCTTTATTTGGTATAAGCATTAATATTATTTCGTTGTTTGCTTTTATTATGGTGCTCGGGATTGTGGTAGATGACGCCATCGTAATAGGTGAGGCCGCCTATACTGAGGTTGAAAAAAGCGGAGGCGGAGTTGAAAACGTCGTCCGTGGTGCTAACCGTGTAGCAACCCCTGCTACATTTGGTGTACTAACAACCATTGCAGTGTTTGCCCCGTTTACACTTTCAAGCGGGCCAGAAAGCGCCTTCTTTTACGGTATTGCTGTAGTAGTTATGCTGTGTTTAGTATTTAGCTTAGTTGAATCAAAACTTATTTTACCGGCGCACATTGCCCACACGCACTTTTCACCTATTAAAAAAGGGGGCTGGCGCGATAGGTTTAATACCCGCTTTTTTGGTTTTGTAAATGGCCCTTATAAGCGTTTTATATCGCGTTGTGTAGATTGGCGTTGGACAGTATTGTTTGGCTTTATTGCTATGTTTTTTATAAGCATTGCGCTGATCACATCAAATAAAGTACGCACTGTACCCACTCCTAAAGTGCCGCATGATTTTCCGCAAATTCAAATAGAAATGAATGACAATGTGTCTGATTTACAAACTATTGCAGCTATTCGTGAAGTAGAAGCCATGGTGTTAAGAGTTGATGAAGAAACAGAGCGTGAATTTGGCCAAAAAATAATTCGTGATGTACTGGTATTTAACCAAGGCAGAACGGAGTCTCAGTTACTTGCGCCGTTGGTTGATGAAGATTTACGCCCTTATAACGCGTTTGAACTTTCGCGCCGCTGGCGAGAAGCTATGCCAACCATTGCCGGTATTAAATCACTCACTATTGAAGATGATGTTGGCGGCGGTGGCGGCACCGGCGAAGGCGAATTTGGTTATTTACTGTTTGGCTCTGATATAGAAACGCTTAATGCGGCAGGCCGTCGTTTTATTCAGCTATTGCAGCAACAAAAAGGCTTGTTTGATATAAGCTCGACCATTGACCCTGCTAGCAAAGAAGTGCAAATGAGCTTAAAACCTGTAGCTTACGATTTAGGGCTCGACCTTGCTAACATTGCAAACCAAGTAGGCGCTAGTTTTTATGGTGGCGAAGCGCAGCGTGTAATACGTAACGGCGAAGAAGTAAGAGTAATGGTACGTTACCCTAAACTGACTCGCGAAGCGTTTTCATCGCTAAAACACACTGTAGTTACTACACCGCAAGGGCGTGAAGTACTTTTAGGCGATGTGGTTGAATTAACCGAAACGCCGGGTATTAGCTATATTCGCCGTGAGGGCGGTTATCGTACTGTTTATGTGTACGGCAGTATTGATGAAGAAGTTATAGAGCCAGGCGAAGTGGTTTCGCAAGTAAAAGAAAACTTACTGCCGCAACTTAAAGAAGAATACCCAAGTGTTAAATCAGAGCTAGGTGGCGCAATAGAAGAGCAACAAGCGCAAGCTAATGAGCAGCTGCTGTTTTTTGTAGGCGGCATGATTTTAGTTTATATATTGCTTGCTGTACCACTTAAAAGTTATGCCCAGCCGCTTATTGTTATGTCGGTTATTCCGTTTAGTTTAACGGGGGCTATTTGGGGGCACTTTTGGTTTGATTTAGACATTAGCTTAATGTCGGGCTTTGGTTTAATAGCCGCGGCCGGCGTAGTAATAAACGACTCGCTGGTAATGACCGACTACGTAAACCAAGTACGCCGAGAGGGTGTAAGCGTTAAAAACGCGGTAATAGAAGCCGGTTGTGCACGCTTTAGGGCAATATTATTAACCTCTATTACAACCTTTGCAGGGGTTTTGCCCATAATGTTTGAAACCAGCTTACAAGCTAAGTTTGTAATCCCTATGGCAGTAGCGCTAGGCTTTGCGGTAATGTTTGCAACACTAATCACCCTTATATTGGTGCCGTGCTTGTACATTATTTTAGGCGATATTGGCGGCGTGTTTAAAATGGCTTTTCGAAAAGTATTTAGGCGAAAAGCCCCTATAAACCAAACCTCTTAAACTATTAAAAGCCAACTTTAACAAGTTGGCTTTTTAGTTATTTAGGGTTATATAAAAATCTCGGTTACATTCTTTTGTTTGAATAAGCTTTGCGCACGTTTTATAATCACTTTTTTCTGTTGGCAAATTAGTCGAAAGGCTAAGACGCAAAGTTTCCGGTCTAAGGTGTAAACTACGATAGCGGGGCTGCTGCATAATTTTTATACGGTATTGCTTGCCCTCAGTGTCGTTTTTGTGTATCCATATGATATGGATAAAATTTTGTGACTCTTAAGGTGTTACTGTGTTTATGCATACGTCGTTGGCCTGTGGAAAATGGTCAACTATAGGTTGTTTAAACCATCATACTCAATTATTCATTGGGGATGTGGTTAGTGTAACCTTTTCAGACATGCAAGGAGTGCTTGTTGATTTATCGTTTGATTATAAAATTACCTCTTTAGAACAAGGTGAGCCTCATGCTTGGCCACGCTTAGTTGCTGAGTATATAAACGTGCATGTGCCACTGGTAAGTGCAGGTAGAATGACCAAGCAAGGGTTGGTTGTTGGCTATAGAGATAACGAAATATTTGCCCTAGAAAGTAGTGGTATTAACAAGGCAAAGGTTGATTTTCATTGCATTGCAAAGTGCGATACCCCCGCTAAGTGCGCCAACCAAGCATATGATTTTGTATACCCTAATGGGGGTGAACAATACAACGCGGGGACTCGCGTACTGCAGCCTAAAACCGGTTATATATACCAATGTAAGGCATGGCCATTTAGCCAATTTTGCAGAACTAATAAAGATCCAAGCTTTGAGCCTGGTATCGGAAAAAGCTGGGCAATGGCCTGGACTAAGGTCTCTTAACGCTTTTAAAATAAAAACCATCTTCCCATGGGTGTAATGACAAGAATAAGATTGCAGTAATTTTAAAATTTGGACTTATACCTCAAGCCCACTCTCTATGAGTGGGCTTTTTTATTTTTATGATAAACTGCCTGCATTGTTATTTTTTATACGGTTTTGCTGTGTCTTTAAGTGAATTTTCTTCTCAATCATTAGCTCGTTTTCCTGTTGCTAAAAAGCAACCTCATCAATTAACTATGCACAATAAAACGCGCACCGATAACTACTACTGGATGCGCGATGATGAGCGCGAAAACCCAGAAATACTCGCCCATTTAGCAGCCGAAAATACATACTGCGATGAGCAACTAGCCGCAATAAAACCACTTCAAAACAGTATTTTTGAAGAACTAAAAGGGCGTATCGTAAAAGATGACAACACGGTGCCGGTTAAAGATGGTAAGTACTGGTATCACTCAGAGGTACGTGGTGACGATGAGTATTCGCGTCATTACAGAAGCACAAGTATTAACACCGATAACAAGCAGTTACTACTTGATGTAAATGCTTTAGCTCAAAACCATGAATTTTACGAACTAGGTGAAGTCGCGCTAAGCCCCTGTGAGCAATTAATGGCATACAGCGAAGATACCGAAGGGCGCAGAATTTACAGCGTACATTTTAAAAACCTGCAAACAGGTGAAATGCTCAGCGATGTTTTAGAAAACACTGAAGGGCAAATTGTTTGGGCTAACGACAATAAAACCGTATTTTACGTTAAAAAAGACTTACAAACGTTACTGGGTTTTCAGGTGTTTAGGCATGAACTAGGCACAGCGCAAAGCCAAGATGTTATGGTGTACGAAGAGCACGATAAAAGCTTTTTTATGGGTTTGGGTAAAAGCCGTGACGAGAGCCTTATTATTATAGATTTGGCCACCACCGAAACAAACGATACCTGGGTGCTTGATGCCAATAACCCGCAAGGAGAATTTAACGCATTACTACCGCGCGAAGAAGGGCATGAGTTTGATATAGATAAACACGGCGATACATATTACATAGTAACCAACTGGCAAGCTAAAAATTTCAGACTGATGACGGCAACAAGCGAAACGATTGCAGATAAAACGCAGTGGCAAGAGCACACCGCGCACCGTGAGCATGTATTGCTTGAAGGCGTAGAGATATTTGACGACTTTTTAGTATTAACTGAGCGCGAGCAAGGTCAAGCTCGCTTTGTTGTTATTAACCAAGCTCAAGAGCGCATGGCGCTTGAATTTAGCGACCCATGTTACTATGCCGCTGTGGCGATGAACCCCGAGCCACAGGCGCGTTCGGTACGTATTTATTATTCAAGTCTAACCACGCCTGGAACGTTGTACGATGTTGATTTAGCCACGGGCAAAAAAACATTGTTAAAACAGCAGCAAGTACTGGGCGGGTTTGATAGTGCACTTTATGCCTCTGAGCGCTTATTCGTGACAGCACGCGATGGCGTGCAAGTACCTGTTTCATTAGTTTATAGAAAAGACACCTTTACCAAAGATGGCACTAACCCACTGTTTCAATATGGCTATGGTGCATATGGTTACACGATAGATCCGAGCTTTTCGAGTACCTCATTGAGTTTGCTAGATCGCGGTTTTGTGTATGCGATTGCACATGTTAGAGGCTCCGAAATGCTAGGACGCCATTGGTACGAGCAAGGTAAAAAAGAGCATAAACAAAATAGCTTTAGCGACTTTATTGATATTACAAAGGCTCTTGTAGAGCAAGGCTACGGTGATAAAAACAAAGTATTTGCCTCTGGTGGCAGTGCAGGTGGTTTGTTAATGGGCGCTGTATTAAACCAAGCGCCAGAGCTTTACTTAGGTGTAGGGTGTCATGTGCCATTTTTAGATGTGTTAACCACCATGCTAGATGAAAGTATTCCACTTACCACTAACGAGTATGATGAATGGGGCAACCCAAACGATGAACACTTTTATGATGTAATAGCCGCGTACTCACCGTACGATAATATTAGCGCCCAAGATTACCCGCATATTTTAGTCACCACAGGCCTGCACGACTCTCAAGTACAGTATTGGGAGCCTATGAAGTGGGTAGCAAAAATGCGAGAACTCAAAACCGATAACAATATACTGGTATTCAAAACCGACATGGATGCAGGGCATGGCGGCGCATCTGGGCGTTTTAAAAGCCTTGAAGAAAAAGCCCTCGAAATGGCCTTTTTTATTGCGCTTATAAATTAACTGCAAAATACGCAAAATGTATTAAGCTTTAATGAAGCACTGATATATAAAAGGTTATTTATGTTTGGAGCACATGGAGAGTTTTATATTTGCTCTCAGCCACCCACCATGTATTTAAAGCTAATGGGTAGTTTTAATAATGAAGGAATTACTTTACTAACGAATGGCGTGGTGAACGAACTAAGTATGCACCCCAAAGGCGCGGTAAAGTGTGTTGTGGTTAATTTAGAAGAATTTGAGTTAATAACTGTAGATAGCATGGACTCGTTAGAGGCGTACTTTGCCAGCGTAAAAGAGCGTGGCTACGAACGCGTAGATTACTTATATGCAAACATTATTGCTAAAAATATGTTCGAGAAGGTCTGGAACAACAGCGATATTGAAGTTAACTTTTATAAAGACTCAGAAAGTTACCTACAACAACACCCAGACGATGAATACATTAAAACCTACTGGTAAATAGAATTACAAGCCCCTATGCTACGGGGCTTATAATGCTCTCTAGGCAGTTTTTGTACCTTCTTGATAAATTTAACGAGATATTGTTTTTAAGCTTCACTTTATAGTCGCCGCTGTCTGTTGGCATAAGCTCTTTTATGGCATGTTTTCTAACTAGCGTGGAGCGGTGAATACGTATAAAACCTTCAGGCCCTAGCTGTTGCTCAATGTTTTTCATGGTTTCACGGTGTAAAACGGGGGCGCTGTTACCATTAAAGTGTAGCTCTACATAATTACCCGCACCGTTTATCCATACAATATCGTTAATATCTATTAAACGTACCTTTCCTACATCTTTAACAACAATATGTGCAGCAATGGGTTGCTCGTTTTCAGATGCGGCTTTAAACAAGCGCTCGGCTTGTGTGGCTAATGGGCATAAATGAATAAGCTTATCGAAGCATTTTTCAAGCCTTGAAGCGGTTGCATCGACGGTTAAAAAATCGACTGCGCCGACTTCAAACGCAAAATTAGCAAATTCAGCCGACCTAGCAATCACCACCACTTTCATTGTTTTAGCCAATTCAGTTAGGTGCACTATTTGAGTAGGATCATTTAAATTAGATAATTCGTAAAAAAGCACATTAAAACGAGAGGTATCTATTTGATCTAAACGCTGCTCGGGCAGTTGCGTTTGCGAATCAAAGTGACGGTGAGCTTGCACCTGCTGAGTTAAGAATGTTGCAAATTTGCTCGTGCTAACTCTAATTAGTGCATGAAAGTAAGTAATCATAAAAAAATCCATCTCTAGAGTGTGTAGTTATAAAGACCGTGTATTTAATAAAAAATGTTAAAAAAAATTTAATCTAATTTATAACAATCTGGGATAAGTACCTTCATCCCATATATCCTGCTGTTTGTACCTGACTAAATGCCTATTAAATAATGCGCATAGTGTCTTAAAATTATTCCACTTAATGTTGAAATGTTTGTAACCAACCAGTTACAAAAATAACATTTCAGGGACATTATAGTATGAAAAAAATAAATAACTTAGATAGTCGTACATTTAAAAAATCTTCATTGTCTTTAGCACTTAGTGCGACAGTGCTTGCTGGCTTTTCTTTTCAAGGTATAGCCGCAGAAGAAGACGAACTAGAAAAAATAGAACGCGTGCAAGTAACGGGTTCTCGTATTCGTTCAGCCGAGGCGATGTCATCTGCACCTATACAGGTTGTAAGTGGCGAGGCAATTGATGCATCGGGTTCTTTAAACATTCAAAACCTACTGCTAGAAAACCCAGCATTTGGTTCTCCAGCTATTAGCCGTACTAACTCTAACTTTTCAACTGCAAGCGCGGGTGTAGCTACTGTTGATTTGCGTAACTTAGGTTCAAACCGTACTTTAGTACTTGTGAATGGGCGCCGTTATGTATCGGGTGTACCTGGTAGCTCGGCAGTTGATTTAAATACCATTCCTAGTCAATTTATTGAGCGCGTGGAAATTATGACCGGTGGCGCATCATCAGTATATGGCTCTGATGCGGTTGCAGGTGTAGTTAACTTTGTATTAAAAGATGACTTTGAAGGCGTAGAGTTTGAAGGCCAATACGGCGAATCAAGCGAAGGCGATGATGAATCGCGCCAGTTTTCTTTTACCTCGGGTTTAACTACGGGTGATGGCAAAGGTCAAGCCATGTTCCACTTAGGCTACTCAGACCAAGGTGCTGTGTTTTCGCGCGACCGTGAGCGCTCTGCAGTAGACCAATTTTCAGGTATTTATTTTGAAGATGATCCGGCGGCAAATCCGGGCTCTATTTTTGAAGCCGTTAATCCGTTTTTCTCATCATTTCCGCCACAAGGGCGTTTTGATGCAGGCGATACACGCTTTACTTACGATCCAAACAACAACTTACAAGACTCGTTTAGCACCAATGGCGGTGACGGTATAGATGCCAACGGCTTTAACCGAAGTGGCGTACGTACCATTGCTATACCAACAGAGCGCTACTTATTTGCCTCAAATGGTAGTTACGAGCTAACAGATAAACACAGCTTCTTTTTTGAAGGGACGTACGCATCTAGTACCACTATTTCAGAGTTAGAGCCTTTTCCGTTTGCCTCAGATGACATTTATGCCAATGGCCGCGTGCCAATTGAGTTTGACGTAAATGGCGAAATGCTCAGAAATGCCTTTGTGCCAGATGATATCTATAATGCAGCAACAGACACCGACGGTGATGGTGCTAGAGATATCTTTTTTGCAAAACGTTTAAGTGATGTAGGTAACCGTGGTGCCCGTGCAGAGCGAGATACATTCCGCTTAGCTGTGGGCTTTCAGGGTGAGATTAACGACAGCTGGTTTTACGATACCTACTATGTGTACGGTAAAACGAAAGAGTCGCAAGTCTCTGGTGGCTTAGTAAATGTACAAAGCTTTCGCCAAGGTTTAGAGGCGGTAATTGATAGCCAAGATTTAGATGCGGATGGCATTACCGATGAAGCGATTTGTATTGATGCAACAGCGCGTGGTTTTAATTGTGCGCCAGTAAACATTTACGGATTTAATTCACTATCGCAAGGTGCAATTGATTTTGTTAGTGCGCCAAGTACGCTTTCTACGTCGGTAGAGCAAGAAATTATTGGCGGTAATGTCTCAGGTGATTTATTTGAGCTGCCTGCGGGTATGGTAGGTATTGCGGCTGGTTTTGAATACCGCGAAGAGTTTTCTCGCAGTGAATTTGATGCCCTACAGCAAGCGGGCTTAAATGCCGGTAATGCAATTCCTGCAACCGAAGGTTCTTTTGATGTAACTGAATACTATGTTGAGGCTAACATTCCAGTGCTGGATGCGGTAACAATGAACGCCGCAGTCCGTTTATCTGACTACTCAACAGTAGGTAATACAGAAAGCTGGAACGTAGGTGTTGATTGGGAAGTGATGGATAGCTTACGCCTTCGTGCTACTCGTGCTCGTTCTACACGTGCGCCTAATATTGATGAGTTATTTTCACCGCCTTCGCAAACATTCCCTAGTGGTTTAAACGATCCATGTATAGGTGTTACAAACAGTGGCGGTGGCGCTGTAGGTGATGCGTGTCGTGCCGATGCGGGTGTTGCAAATAATATTGCATCAAACGGTGAGTTTACCCTTAACCAGTCTGATTTACAGGGTATTAGTGGTTTTAACCGTGGTAACCCAGACTTAAAAGAAGAAGTGGGCGACTCTGTGACTGTGGGTGGGGTATTTACCCCAGAGGAGCTAATTTCGGGCCTTGACGTTACCCTTGATTACTTTGATATAGAAATCACAGATGCGATTGTATCTACACCTCGCCAATTTATTTTAGACCAATGTTATGGCGGTGGTGACGATAGCTTCTGTAGCTTTATAACTCGTCGTAGCGGCCCTTCTGGTAATAATAGCGCAGGTTCACTTGAGTTTATTGACAGTGGTGTATCAAATAGTGGTGGTTTAGGAACTGAAGGTGTTGATTTAACACTAACTTACTCTGCCGATATTGGCCCAGGCGCATTTAGAACTCGCCTTGCATACACTTACTTGATTGACGGTTACACTATTCCGTTACCGGGTGCGGATAAAGATGAGTTTGCTGGTGAAATTGGCGCATCTGAACACAAAGCTAACTGGAACTTAGGCTATAAGCTTGATGACTTTGATTTTAACTGGAGCATGACCTACATAGGGGCTGCTGACTTTGATGATCAATTCTTAAGTGGCTTTGGTATTCCAGCTGGCGGCGTGGGTATTGGCTCAGTAACCTACCATGATGTACAAGCAAGCTATCATATAAGTGACGCGGTAGAGCTATACGCTGGCGCTAACAATTTATTTGATAAAGAGCCTCCGCGTATACTTTCAGGTGTAAGTGGCTCAAGCACAGGTACTGAAACCGACGCAGGTACGTATGACCCAATCGGACAAACCTTCTATATTGGTTTTAGAAGTAAATTTTAAGCAGTTAATACTGCACAATTGTCGTTTTTCCAGCTTCACTTAATTAAGGAGCTGGTATTAACAAAAGCCCCAGCCGTTGCTGGGGCTTTTTAATGCAAGCGCGACAAGGGTGGGCTAGTTTGCTTTAAAATTATTTATGCTCCGCTTAAACCAAAAACAACGCCACTGGTAACAGTGGCGTTGTTTAGTCAATAGGGGGCGCTAATATAGTATCCGAATCGCAAAGAAATTTACGATTCTCCCTATTTGTAGCCCTCCCCTTTTGAGGGCTTATTTTTTAGCTTAGTCTAAGTACGCTTTTAACATCCATACTAGTTTTTCTTGCTCTGAAATATAATCACCCATTAATGACGCTGTACCTTCATCATCTGCATCGCCTGCTTGAGTAAGTACTTCACGTTGCATTTTAATTAGTGTGCTGTAGCCAGCTAATAGGTTTTCTACGGCTGCGGTACCATCGCTAATGTTTTTAGCTTCTTTAATTTCACTTACTTCTAAGTAATCAGAAAACGCATGTAGTGGCGCACCATCTAACGTTAAAATACGTTCAGCAATTTCATCTACTTTTTCAAGCAGAAGATTGTAAATCTCTTCAAATTTAATGTGTAATTCAAAAAAGTTACGGCCTTTAATATTCCAATGAAAACCGCGCGCATTCATGTATTGAATTTGGTAGCTGCTCAATAATGTATTGAGTGACTTAACAATGTCTTCGCTTTTTGCGCTGTTTAAACCAATTGCATTTACCTGTGACATACCTTGCTCCTTGATGAACCGTTTATTTATAAACTGATGATCATTATCGCTCAGTGCTATTAATTAGTAAAATTGTTTAAACCAGTCAATGCAATAGGTTTTAACTATTAATAACGTACAGCGCAATAAATCACTCATACAATATAGATGGGTTGAATTTATTAAAATTCTACCCCTTAACAATAAAATAAAGACAAAACATGGATAAATTATGATCTAAAACAAGTTTTCTACAAGGTTGAATATTGGCTATTTGATGTATTGATCTAAATCAGTAAATGCTTATGGCTGTAGCGCATAATTCACTCAAGCAAAATAAATATCTTAAATTTATTGGAGAGCGATTATGGATGCAAAAACAGTAAAACAAAATAAAGCAGAGTTAATAGTGGTAGGTATAGCCGTTATAGCATTTGTATTGGGGCTGGTGGCGCATTTAGCAGGCGCAAGTTTTGCCAATGCCGACACGTTTGGCTACATTGCCGCACCCATGCCACTTATTTTGGGGGTGATATTTTTAATCAGTTATAAAATAGCAGAGGCGGGCGAAGACTAGGCTGCTTCGTTAAGGCACTTAATAATGTACTCAAGCACTTGGCGAGAGTAAATCATACTGGTATGGCTTAAATGAAACACTTTATGCTCAGCCATGCCTTTAAGCTTGGTTTCGTCTAGTAAAACGGTGCCATCGGACTGACTACCTTTGACAATTAACGGCATTAACCCAATAGGCAAATCGCCAGCAATACTATAAAGCTTGGCCTTAAACGGCCAGTTACCATTTTTAGTGAGTAAAAACTCGACGCTGTTTTTTAAAAAGGTTTCAAACCCTTTTTGCTTCATCTTTTGCGCTATGTGGCTGCCTTGATGGGGTGTGCCAAGCGTAATCACTTTAGTGACATGGTGACTCGCTGGCGTGCCTGCCTCTAAGTAGGCGCGGGCAATTAATCCGCCCATAGAGTGACATACTAATGCAGAGGGCTCATCACCAATAAACTCATCAATTTGTTTAAATATGGTGCTTAAGTTAGGGTCGAGCGTATTGTAAGTGAGATTCAGTACTTTAACTCCAGACTGTTCAAGACGAGAGCAGAGCGGGCGCATAACAAAGCCCGACATATAAAGGCCGTGTAATACAATAACGTGGTTTATTTTCATACGCCCTTACCTACAATTTACATTAACTGTTGTGGTTTTATTTCGATATTAGCGGTATCAGAACTGACCCACACATCACCATCTTGAACGGTAATGGTAAGTTTTATATTGCGGTCTGCTAAATCTGCAAGTGCCTGAGTAGCGGAGTAATCAAGGCTAAAAATACTTAAGTTTTTAAAATCGTACAATTTAGGTTGATGTTTTTGCCACCAAATAGCTTGGTTGTTTTCGCCATAGGTATAAAGCACCACTTTTTTAGCTTTATTGCAGGCTTTTTTAAGACGCTTTTCATCTGGCAGGCCCAGCTCAATCCACAGCTCTATCTCTTCACTGTAGTTTACATGCCAAAGCTCAGGTTCATCGTCGGCACTTAAGCCTTTGGTAAACTCTAAGCCATCACAACTATTTAGCGCATAGGCTAATAAGCGAATCATCAAGCGTTGCTCGGTTTCAGAGGGATGCTGTGCCAACGTTAAATTAAAATCTTGGTACACGTGGCGGTCCATATCGCTTAACGATAATTGCGCTTTAATAATGGTAGATTTAAGAGCCATAATATCTAATCTAAAAAAATTTGCGCCAGTATAGCGCAATTAAATGAATTGCCAGTTAAAATAGCGTCAAATTATATGTTAGGAGTTAAAAATGGCTATCCAGTGGTTCCCTGGGCGCTTGAATTAACTTCCATCAGCATACGCAGAAATAATTTTGTATAAATAAAATCAGTGGTTTGTCGTTATTTCATTCCGCCACATTCCGCATGATGATTACTAAATCCGAACCATTCAGTACCCCACTCAGTACCCCCAGCTTTAAAAATACTATATACTCATGTGATTAACTGAATATATAGGTTATGCGAAATATGCGTTTAACTGATCGCAAGATAAAATCAATTATAGCCACAGGCAAAGAACAAACCTTTTCAGATGGTAATTGCTTAGTGTTGCGCGTTAGGGCGAATGGGACTAAATCTTGGCGGTTTAAATATACAGTTAATAAAAAAGTTACCAAAATTTCTTTAGGTGCTTATCCTGCTGTTACTCTAGCTGAAGCCAGAAGTGTGGCAGTAAACTATATGCAGCTTTTAGCTAAAGGCACTGACCCTAAAGAATACGAAAGTGCGAAAAAGCTTGAAGCAAGTAGGAAGCTAGCTAATACATTTTATGCTGCCGCAGAGCTTTGGTTTGAACGCAAACAGCCTACTGTGACGCCTCATCACGCAGCTAGGGAATGGCGAACGCTTGAGATGTATATTTTCCCCAAGTTGAAAGACACGCCTTTAGAAAACATTACAGCGATTGATACCATTGAAATTCTCAGACCACTTGAGACTGACGGAAAACACTCCACAATTAAGCGTATTTGCCAAAGCTTAAACCAGATCATGGATTACTCGGTAAATCATGGTTTTATCAATGCCAATCCACTAGCAAAAATTATAAAAGTATTTACCAAAAATACAGTAGAGCACATGGCTACTATTAGACCCGAAGAACTACCTGATTTTTTAACCGCTCTGAATGGCTCACAAACCATTCAGAACAAAACAAAGCTTTTAATTTTGTGGCAATTGCACACTATGACTCGCTCAAAGGAAGCCGCAGGCACTAAGTGGGCCGATATTAATATTGAAGATGCTGTATGGGTGATCCCTGCTGAAGAAATGAAGCGCAGAAGAGTGCACCGAGTACCTTTAACGCCTGCTACTTTGGCAATACTTGAACAAATGAAACCACTCAGCGGTCACCATGAATATGTATTCCCGAGTGAGCGTAATGAAAAGAGCCATGCAAGTACCTACACAGTTAATGCAGCTATAAAGCGAAGCTTAGGCTACAAAGATAAGCTGGTGGCTCATGGCTTGCGTTCCGTTGCTTCTACAGCGCTTCATGAGAAAGGTTATGATAGCCTTTTGGTCGAAGCCTGCCTAGCCCACGCAGATGAAAATGAAACAAGAGCAGCATATAACCGATCTGACTATCTTGAGCAACGCAGACCTATAATGAGTTGGTGGAGTGCAAATGTTTTACGGAGCTCACTTTAGCCTTGAGTGAGCTTGCTCTATTAACAGTTCAATAGTCTTATTTAGGGGTAATCGCTCTTTGTCTGCAATTGTTTTTAGCTTAATTTTGATATCATTTTTAAGCATGTAGTTTGATGATGTCCTTTCTGCATTCTTATTCCTGTACTTTCTTTGTGAGTTTGCCCGTTTTATCTTGATGATAAAGTTTTCTGCGTAGTCCGGGTTTGTTAGATAAGGTAAAGTATCGAAAAAGTACTCTATGAAATTTTTCTTTCTATCAAGTGTATTAACATTACGGCTTGGTTTGTCATGAAATACATCTTCGATAGGGTTTAGACTATTATTAAGTGAACCTCTGCGTTTGAACTGGTGTTTTGAAATATAATCCATCACCCAATCTACACTCTGCTCATCTTTAAAATTTATCCATGATGTTCGGTTTTTGATCTTTTCAAAGTCATTTATAACTTTGGTTATGTGATCACTGAAAACAAAAATTTGTGAAGTATGTTTCATATAAGCTATATCTAATAATGTCCTTACTTGAGCATACTTATCTTCAGATAGAACAACTGGCAATTCATTCTTACACTTTATGTTGTATAAATATGACTGCACGAAATTTATTAGTCTAGTATGGCCCTTTAAACCCTCACAAACAGGACCTTCCAGTTTATGCCTATTCCAGTTATTAAATGCCTCGGTAACATCATCATCATGAAATTCATTTATGGCTCTTAGATGGTCCTCAAAGCTTTGTTTAATTGAATCACCATCTAACAAGGGCAAGTACGAATAAATGAAACAAGCTAAGCGGGGCGAACCACTAATTTTTTTTCGAATACAGTCAATGCTTTCTGTTACTAATAACATTATCACTCCGTAATTTCTTAATGTTTTTTTTGATTTATTTTGCAGTTAATTTAAATTTTAATAAGTGCTTTATTAATGTGTTTTTAGTTATATTTATTTGGCTAAAGTACCGCTCTAGCTGGCTCTAGTCAATTTTAAGGTGCAAATATCAGTTCGAAAGCAGCTAAGTGAAATGTAAATGTATATTTTTATACGCGAGTGAGCTTTAGGATGGAAGTTGTTTTATGTTGTGGGTTCGACGATGTCAATAAGTCTTGATTTCGTATAGTTATTATAATTACTACAAATTACAGCTATTAAAATTCAATGTTATTTATCTAGCTGGTATCTTTTTACACAACTCAAATTTTTTATGGACTA
Organism: Pseudoalteromonas sp. GABNS16E; assembly: GCF_028598715.1. Classification (NCBI taxonomy): domain Bacteria; kingdom Pseudomonadati; phylum Pseudomonadota; class Gammaproteobacteria; order Alteromonadales; family Pseudoalteromonadaceae; genus Pseudoalteromonas; species Pseudoalteromonas sp. GABNS16E. The sequence goes on along the minus strand of NZ_JAQREZ010000023.1, from coordinate 879 downwards.
TTCAAAATTTGAGAAGAAGATGAAACAGAAAAAAAACATAAAAATAGGTATTAGCCCTTACAACAAAAACCAAGCTATCTACACAGATTATTGGTCATTAATTAATAAATCATTACTGTTAGCTAATGATAGCTACCCAAGGTTATCTGCAATTCGGTTTGACTTACGCATAGCTGATATGAAAAGTGCTAGTAACAGCTTGACCACTGTTATGAAGCGTTTCTTCACTTCTTTACAATCTAAAATAAAACACAACTCTAATATTAAGGCTCATGCTAAAACTCAATACCTGCGGTATATTTGGGTAAAAGAAAAAGGAAATGAAAAAAACAAAGAGCACTACCATGTTTGTCTTTTTTTAAATAAAGATGATTTTGGCTTTCTAGGTCAGTACAGGGAAAGTAAGAGAGGGATTAAAACAGTAAAAAATACATTGCGTGAATCTATTGTTCAAGCATGGGCTACAGCCTCTAATGTAGAATTACTTATGGCTGAAAGGTTAGTTTATTTTGGTGAAAGACCTGTTCATTGGCTTGATAAGAAAAAAAGTGATTATTTTAACGAGCTAAATAACGTTAAAAAAAGACTTTGCTATATGGCTAAAGTCGAAACTAAGGAGTTCTTCGGTAGGAAGATAGGTATTGGTGAGTATGAAATTTATAGACCTAAAACGAACAGGCAGCTCCATTTTAATAAAAAGAAATAGTTATAAAGAGGGCTATTGCCCTCCGCTCAATGCTAACTACTCATTATGTAGTGGCATAGTTAATTTGGCCACCCATTAAGAAAGAAATGTTATGCTAATAAGCATACAAATTTGGGTGAAAAAATGACGAAATTAAAACGCGCAACGTATTCTGCGGCAATCAAGTTAGAAAC
>NZ_JAQREZ010000222.1:0-255 GCF_028598715.1 Pseudoalteromonas sp. GABNS16E | reverse complement strand
CCCTTTTCGTGTTCATGCTCATCTTGATGTTCTTTTTCTTCTTGTTTCGAAACGTTTGTGACAGAACCAGTTCCATCTGACGACTGTGCAAAAGCATCATGATTTGTAGTAAACCCAACTAACAGGCAGCTAATTACTACGGCTAAAAATTTTTTACTAATTACTGTATTCATTTTTGTAACCTATATTTTTAATAAATTTAAGATTTCGTTTTTCGCTACTGAAAAAACAAAGCGCTCAAATCTCAAATTTGGA
>NZ_JAQREZ010000221.1:0-255 GCF_028598715.1 Pseudoalteromonas sp. GABNS16E | reverse complement strand
ACGATACACCAACTCGTCACTACGCACACGTAGATTGTCCTGGACACGCCGATTATGTTAAAAACATGATCACTGGTGCTGCTCAAATGGACGGCGCTATCTTAGTAGTAGCTGCGACTGACGGCCCCATGCCACAAACGCGTGAGCACATCCTACTTTCTCGTCAGGTTGGCGTACCTTACATCGTTGTATTCATGAACAAATGTGACATGGTTGACGACGAAGAGCTACTTGAGCTAGTAGAAATGGAAGTTC
>NZ_JAQREZ010000220.1:0-255 GCF_028598715.1 Pseudoalteromonas sp. GABNS16E | reverse complement strand
TAGTAATTATACTTGAGGAAAGTTTAGGTGCCCGATTTGTTGGACAACTTGGTGGGTTAGGTATAACTCCTGAACTTGATGAGCTATATCAACAAGGGTGGGGGTTTGACAACCTTTATGCTACGGGAACGCGCTCCGTGAGAGGTATTGAAGCAATTACCACTGGCTTTATGCCATCTCCATCTCGCTCGGTAGTTAAACTATCTAAATCCCAGCATAACTTTTTTTCATTAGCTGATGTATTGAGTCAACAAG
>NZ_JAQREZ010000219.1:0-255 GCF_028598715.1 Pseudoalteromonas sp. GABNS16E | reverse complement strand
CCAAAAATACGGTGTTTTTCCAGTACGATTGTGTTTTTGCTTTATTTATAAACTTCCCTAGTGCGTAATCTGCATACTTAATTGCAAGATCACGTTTATAGTTTTCAGGGCTATACCCTTCAGGTAGCGATACCTTACCTTGTGGGATGTCAAATGGATCGTGATTGCTCGAAGTAAATACAAGACTAAAAAATGGCACTGCCGCATTACTTAGTTTAGTCAGTTCCTTATCTGCTTGTTGGAATAAGTCCTCAT
>NZ_JAQREZ010000218.1:0-255 GCF_028598715.1 Pseudoalteromonas sp. GABNS16E | reverse complement strand
TACGTGGTACTAAGCGTGAAGACGTTGAACGTGGTCAAGTACTAGCTAAGCCTGGTTCAATCAACCCACACACTACATTCACTTCAGAAGTATACGTACTTTCTAAAGATGAAGGTGGTCGTCATACACCTTTCTTCAAAGGTTACCGTCCACAGTTCTACTTCCGTACAACTGACGTAACAGGTGACGTACAGTTACCAGAAGGCGTAGAAATGGTAATGCCTGGTGATAACGTTAAGATGACAGTAACTCTAA
>NZ_JAQREZ010000217.1:0-255 GCF_028598715.1 Pseudoalteromonas sp. GABNS16E | reverse complement strand
AAGATTAGATTTAACAATAAACTAATAGTCATGACTGCTTTGTCGGAATATTTGTCGTTAAACAGGCCAAAGCTAACTTCCGCTTTCGTATCTTTGCAGTCTTAATCTCTATGTGTCTCAAGGTCGGATTATGGCACAGACTGTGTGAAAACTCTGATCACCTTTTGGTCTAAGTATGTTCTGCTTATGATCTATTAATCTATACATTTAGTTCACTTAATATACTGATATTTATATAATTAGACTATTGATTCA
>NZ_JAQREZ010000216.1:0-255 GCF_028598715.1 Pseudoalteromonas sp. GABNS16E | reverse complement strand
AGCAAATGCTACACTATCATCGGCGCTGTTTCGTTTCACTACTGAGTTCGGCATGGGGTCAGGTGGGTCCAAAACGCTATGGTTACCAAGCAAATTAGGTGCAAAGGAGTAATGATAAGCACGTAGTGCTACTATTTCCTTTGCGCAAGGTGCCTCTACTTTAACGCTACGCGCTAAGAGTCACCTCATAAATTTGGAAAACTCTGATAATATTTTTTAAGTCTAAGTATCTATCTACTTTAGCTATTAACTTCT
>NZ_JAQREZ010000215.1:0-255 GCF_028598715.1 Pseudoalteromonas sp. GABNS16E | reverse complement strand
CAGCAGCTAGTCCTGGCGCTTCAGTATTTACAGCAACTTGAACATTAGTAACATCAGGAAAGGCATCTAAATTTAGTTTTGGTATAACCATAATTGCGCCGACAATTGTGGCAAACAGCGCAATCAAGATCAGGAGTCTATTATTAACAGACCAATCTATTATTTTATTAAACATAGTCTTGCTCCTTAGTGGTTATGCGGATCAAATCCGCCTTTAGCGATTTCAGAAGCAACAAAAAATGCGCCTTTGGTTAC
>NZ_JAQREZ010000214.1:0-255 GCF_028598715.1 Pseudoalteromonas sp. GABNS16E | reverse complement strand
GCTCTGGGATGTAAGAATCTAGTGCTTCTGCAAGCTCAACGATCTTGTCTTCCCACTGCTTTTCGCCTTCAAGTGCTTTAAGAGCAGAACCTTGAATTAGTGGTAAGTCATCACCTGGGAAGTCGTACTCAGAAAGAAGTTCACGAACTTCCATTTCTACTAGCTCAAGTAGCTCTTCGTCGTCAACCATGTCACATTTGTTCATGAATACAACGATGTAAGGTACGCCAACCTGACGAGAAAGTAGGATGTGCT
>NZ_JAQREZ010000213.1:0-255 GCF_028598715.1 Pseudoalteromonas sp. GABNS16E | reverse complement strand
AAAAGCAATAAATGGTATTTCTAACAAAGACATTAAAGCATTTGGACAATATGCATTAACGGCGCACCGTGAAGGTGTCGTGCTTCAAGACGACTTTATCCAAGGGCAACGTGTTGATGCTGGGGATGCAGTCATGTTGTTAGCTGATGAAAAACAACTATGGGTTGAAGCAAAAGTTTCTCCAAATAAAAAGCTAAATTTATCAATTGATTCTCCTGCGGTACTTAAATTAGAAGGCCAGAGTTACAATGCCAA
>NZ_JAQREZ010000022.1:0-64685 GCF_028598715.1 Pseudoalteromonas sp. GABNS16E | reverse complement strand
ATATACAATGAAATGCGACCGCACTTAAGTTTGGATATGAAAACACCAAATCAAGTGCATAAAAAAGACCTGGCGCTTTCGCACCAAGTCTTTCATTAAAACCGTCAACCTATTTCAGGACGGGACAAAACGCTATTAAAACTGATAGCTTGCACCTACAAAAAAGCGGCGCTCTGGGGTGTTGTAGTAATATACTTCACCGCTTATAAAGTCAGCTCTTGAGTCAACCACATTGTAATCTCTGTCAAATAGGTTCTCTACACGAAGCGACAGCTCAATATTATCGTTTACATGATAGTTACCCGCTAGGTTCCAAAGTGTATACGATCCTAGGCGCGTTACTGCCCCCTCGCGATCACTGCGGTATTGCATATCAATGCGAGCATCAAAATCACCAAATTGCTTTGCGAGCTCCCAATTAACAGTGCGCTTGGCAACATTGCGTAGCTCATCGCCGGTTTCTTTGTTTTCGGCACTTAAATATGCAAAATTAAAGTGGCTATCAAACCCTAAAATTTGCTGTGTAAGGATAAACTCAACCCCTTCATAGCGAGCTTCGTTTATATTAGCTAACGCAAAGTTTTCATCGTAATCAATTTTATCTTCGATATCGTTTCTAAAAATTGCAAAATCGACTTGTGCACTGTCAAAATTAACATTTACACCAAGCTCGCGGTTTATTGACTTTTCAGGTTGGAGATCCGGATTACCAAAATTTGGGTAGTATAAATCGTTAAATGTTGGCGCTTTAAAACCTGTGCTTTGACTAATTCTAAATGTTGAATTTTCAGATAAATGATAACCAGCCGCCGCAGTATAGGTTGTTTCATCACCAAACTGTTCATCGTCGTCTTGGCGAAGAGTTAAATTGGCAAGCACAGTGTCGGTGTCGTAATAAGCCCCAACAAACACTGCTAATACATCGCGGCTATCCTCATCAAATGCTAGCGAGCTTTGCGATACATCATCGTTATACCAATTAACGCCGCCGCTAATATTAAGCGCATTTGTTAAGCGGTATTGGCCGCTGTAATCTACTTGCGAGCGCTTAGTAATAAATGTACTGGTTAATGGCCCGCCGGTAAAAGAGTCCACATATGTGCTGTCAGAATCATCGGTTGCAAAAGCAACATCTATAGCATGAGATTGGTTAGTGTAGTTTTTGCTCCACTGCGCCGACAGTTGATAGTTTTTAAAGTCCCCTCTTTCAACCGTGCTCGTAGCCGGGCTAAAACTGCTATCGTAATCCGCGTAACCTTCGCTGTACTGGCCTAGTAGCTTAAAGTTACCGTAGTGTGCATCTGCATAGTTTAATTTAAAGCCTACGTTTTTATTTTCATAGCTGTCGTCATCGGGCGCTATACCTTGTAATGCATCAAAACCATCGGTTTTTTCAAAGCCTGCATTAAATGCGCTAACCACTTCATCTGATTTTACTGAACCTGCAAGCTGATAGTTTTGATAAGCGTTAGAGCCAAATGTGGCATCAAGTGATACATTGCTCGCTTCACGCGTTATTATATTAATAACCCCAGCTAATGCATCTGAGCCATACACAGCTGCACGCGAGCCTTTTATGATCTCGATTCGCTCAATACTATTTAGCGGCACGTTACTTAATGCTTTTTGTCCTAGCGTGGCTGAGCCCGTGCGTACACCATCAATTAAAATTAGCGTATCGCCAGAACCTGTACCACGTAAAGACACGCCCGACGTTTGGCCAAAGCCACCATTAGGATTAATTTGAAAACCCACTTGTGTGCTTAGTAAGGTTGGTAGATCGCGTACATTGCTTGCATCTATTTCGGCGCGTTCAATTACATTAACGCTCGCTAAAACATTACTTATTGATTGTTCAAATTTATTAGCGGTAACAGTGATTTTTTCAATTGGGCTTTGTGCAGCAGATACAGAAAAAGACAGCGCAGCCGAGATAGCAACGCCAAGAGTTGTTTTATTTAGCATGATGTTCCCTATCTTTGCCCACCGCAAAGATTTAAGTAAGTAAGATTACTTCAAGGCCGGTCTCCGGACTCAGTAAACACATAAATGCGTTAATACTTTACCGTTGCGGGGGCAGTGTTGGGATTGCTTTTGTCATAAAGGCGCACCAACTTCCCGATTATCTCGCTGTTAGTTTTAATACTTTAAACCCTGTATTTAGCAACCAGCAAGCACCTTGAAAATAGGCGGTTATTGTGAGCAGTTTGTTTACAAATGTCAACGGACGTCTATATAGCTAAAGGTTAAATTATTTATTTTCAGTAAAGCTGGATGTTACGCCGTATAAACTTAAAAGCGCTGTGATTTTAGGTTTTATTTCGGGTGAATTTAAAAGCTTATCCATTTGTTTTACCGTAATTTTACTGCGTGCAGGGTTAACTAAAAAATGAGTATCGTATATAGCATCTGGGGTATTACTCTTATAAAGCAGGTTCATATTAAAAATGTTGTTCCTTTTAAAGTATTGATAAGCTATGTTATTTAACACCCCTACATCGGCACGCTTTAATAGCAGCATTTTAACAACGTTAAACTCATCGATTGTTAAACTAACTTGGTGTTCTTCACTTAAATATTGTGCATCGGTTTTAAAATCAGCAAAACGATAGGAATACCCCAATACTCCCGCTTTTGTTAAAGCATGTAAGTCATCGAAATAGCTTTGCTTTTGGGCGTTTTGTGCCAGCGTATACAACTCATTTTTAGCAATAACATAAAAGCTCGTTTCCTGTAAGGCACTTCTTGCTACTTCAGGCACCCATTGCATAGCCATTAAAAACAACATGTCGAACTCCCCCCATTCGACCCACTTTTTGAGCCTTTTTACAGGCAAAGAGTTAAGAGTAAATTTATATTCGCTTTGAGAGTCATTGAGTATTTTTACAAACTCAGGCGCTAACCCTTGCTCTTTTTCGGCATTAATAATAATTGGAAAGTAACCGTCCTCTACCAACACATCTACATTTATTGGCTTGGCAAAGCTAAACTTACTGCTCGCAATAATAAGTATAAAAACAAAAAACTTAAGCATTTAAAGCCTTTAACGTCGCTATTAAGTAATATTGATATTAAGAATAGCCTAATATACGCAACTGCGTGATAAGCAGGTTTAATAATGCATTTAAATAACGTTAAAAGAGTATGGAATAACAGTGGACTAATTTTACGCAAGTAAAAGGGGTTTAGGCTTGCGAGTAAGTAAAGGCTGTAATTAGGGCGTGGTAAAATGTGTGGCTAATATATTTAATAACCACACATTTAAATTTTCACTTTAAAATACTAAAGGCACTTAGCTAATTAATCGCGAAAGTTTTTAAACTGGAAAGGCTGACCTAAATCTGCAGTGCGAACGACTTGCATAGCGGCTTGTAAATCGTCACGTTTTTTACCCGTTACACGTACTTCTTCACCTTGAATAGCAGCTTGTACTTTTACTTTTGAGTCTTTAATGGCTTTAACTACTTTTTTAGCCATGTCTTTCTCAATGCCTTGTTTAAGTGCAACATTACGAAACACATTTTTACCAGCACGAGTGATGTCTTGCAGCTCCAAGCTTGCTACGTCCATACCACGCTTAGAAATTTTACCTGCTAAAATATCAAACAATTGCATAACTTGTGAGTCAGCTTCAGCTTTTAGTTTAATTGTTTTGTCGTTTAGCTCAATTGATGCGTCAACACCTCTAAAGTCAAAGCGCGTTTCTAGCTCACGGTTTGCGTTATCTACTGCATTTTTAGCTTCGTTCATTTCTACTTCTGATACGATATCAAATGAAGGCATTGGGTTCTCCTAACTATTAAATCTAAATTTATGCGCCGATTATAACGCTAAAATTATAAATCTTTACATTTTTCTGCCACTTGTTCAGGTGCGATACTAATTTAGTTTGATATACTGCAGCCTCTTTTTTAAGCGGTTTTAGGATTTATCGTGACAAGGCGTGTTTACCAAGCAGTTTTTTTGATTAGTATTGTGGTGTTTACCCTCTTATTTGCCAAAGAAATAAAAGGCGGCGTTACGAACTTATTTCCACATGTTGATAAAGTTGCCCACTTTGGGATATTTTTTATACTTGCCATCATTATGGATAAAGCCTTTAAGTTACCGCTGTACACGCAAGTACTCTTGCTTGCGGGCTACGGTGCAGCAATAGAAATAATGCAAGATGCGCTTCCCTACAGGCAGGCCTCGTTAGGTGATTTTGTTGCTGATTTTGCCGGTGCGGCCACGTACTTTTTACTAAGAACCATTTTTACTCCTCGAAAAAAGAACCCTTATGGCTAATATTCTTATTATTGGCGACGGCGCTATTGGTTTATTGCTAAGCCATTTTTTATCTAAAGCTCACACTGTTCATGTGTTAACACGCAAAGCCACTGCAAATACACGCTTTTATTGCAAAGCAAAACAGCCTTCGCAAAAAATTAATGCGCGGTTTATTACGCTTAAGCAAATTAATGAACAGCCCGCGTTTGATATTGTTATTTTTGCTGTAAAGGCTTTTCAGGTTCAATCGGCCTTTACGCAAGTTAAACCCTTTTTATCGCCAAGTAGTGTACTTGTTGTATCGCACAACGGAATGGGTAATGTTGAAACGCTCAATGAGCAACTCGATAAGCGACAAGCGTTGTACTTTTTAACCACCAGCATGGCTGGCTTTAAAACAAACGACTTTATAGTACAGCACACCGGTGAAGGTAAAAGCGTATTAGGTGCCTGCAACCCTTGCGCGCACAGTTATCGCCAAGCAATGTGTGAGCAATTGCAAAACGTGCCGCAGCTAAGCTACAGTACTAATATTGAGCAGCTACGTTTTGAAAAACTATTAGTAAATATTGCCATTAACCCATTAAGCGCACTGTATGATATTAAAAATGGTCAGTTACGTGCCCCTTATTTTAATAGCATTATCTTTAATTTATTAACTGAGGCATGCCAAGTAGCTCAGGCTTTAAAGCTTGATATTAAACTTGCCGATGCGCTTAACAATGCTTACAACGTTATGATGCTAACCGCTGAAAACTACTCTTCAATGCATCAAGACGTAGCGCATAACCGTCAAACCGAAATAGACGCCATTTGTGGCTATATTAGCCAACAAGGTAAGCGATTAAATATCAGCACCCCGCTAAACGATGCCCTACTTGCTAAAATTAAGGCAAAAAAAAGCGTGGTATAAACCACGCTCTAAATTACGGTTAACCTTTACGGGCGGTAAACTTTTACACCCGTAAAGCCTGCTTCATGAAGAATAAGCGCCTGTAACTGGCTCATAACCCCTCTTTCACAATACAGGTAGTAATCCTTATCTTTTGGCAGATCACCAAATTTAGTCGCTAAGCGGAAAAACGGTAAATGCACTACATCTATACCGTCAATCTCAAGCGGCGCTGCATCTTCTTCCTCTGGTGAGCGAATATCAACAACCACTGCACCCACGGGTAAATCAACTACCGACTCAGCTTCTTTAAGCTCCTGCTTAGCTTCTACGTCTATATCACGCACATCCATAATACGAGCGTTTTCAACAACAGTATTAAGCACATCAAAGTCGAACTTTTCTTCTTCGGCTTTAATAACGTCAAGTTTAGCTTTAACCGTTGGCTTTTTAGATATTACGCCGCAGTATTCAGGCATGGTTTCGGCCATTTCTGCGGTGCCAATTTTACGGGCAATATTAATAATTTCTTGTTTGTCGTGCTGAATAAGTGGGCGCAAAATCAGGGTCTCTGTTACGCGGTCAATCACACTTAAATTAGCTAAGGTTTGGCTAGAAACCTGACCTATACTCTCACCAGTTACCAAGGCTTGAATATTTAATTTTTCGGCTACTTGGCTGCCAGCACGCATCATCATGCGTTTTAGCACAACACCCATTTGGCTGTTTTCAACGTTCTCTAAAATTTCGGCAACAACAGGTTCAAAATCAACCGTGATAAATTTAACTTTATGAGTAGAGCTAAATTTTTTCCATAAATAGTAGCTGGCTTGCTTAACACCAATTTCGTGTGCTGCGCCACCTAAATTAAAGAATAAAAAGTGCGTGCGAGCGCCTTTACGGATCATCTGATAACTTGCTACACCAGAGTCAAAGCCGCCTGACATTAACGAAAGCACGTCTTCTTGTGTTGGCAGTGGAAAGCCAGCCATACCTAGGTGAGTTTGCGTAACTATGTAGGCTTTATCGTCTTTTACTTCTAAGCGAATAGTTACTTCTGGGCGGCTTAACTTAACGCGCGCGCCTTCAACGTGCTGGTTTAAACCACCACCCACGTAACGCTCTAAATCGGTAGAAGTAAAGTCGTGTTGACCAATACGCTTTGCGCGTACACAAAACGTTTTACCAACAATAGTGTGCCCTACTAGGTCTATGGTTTTTTTATAGATATCGTCAAGCGTTGTGAAGTCAGTTTCGGTCACTTCAATAAATTGCACAATACCAGGAATGCGCTGCAAGCTATCGATAAAATCTAGGCGTGCTTGTGCATCATCAAGCTTAGTTACAACAGAAATATTATCCCAGTTGTTTCTTACTTGTACTTTTTCGTCAACACGGCGCAATACAATTTTAATGTTATTTTCTAACACTTTAGTAAAGCGTTTACGTACCGAACGGCTTTTAATGGCAATTTCAGGATGTAGTTTGACGATAAATTTAAGCATAGTTCACTCTTAGACTGCGGGAATTCGCGCTCCCAGGCATTGGGCGCGCGATTATAGCAAAAATTTTTGCGTCTAGGAACTAACCAACTAACAGCAGTTAGGCAAGCGCTGGCGCTTGCTCTGCTAGTTGGGTGTATTTTTCACGTAACTGATTCATTTTAAGTATGCTTTTTTCGGTGCTGTAAGCCCTAAATAATGCTAATACTTTTAAAATGCCATGATAAATATCTTGCTCAGCTAAATTACCACTGAGCCTACGCGCTTTAATATATGGAGTCCAAAAACTAACGGTTAGTTTAAGAGTATGGGCAAGTTCAAGCGCATCTTGCTCTTCTATGGCAATCATTTCGTTATCGCGCAGGCCTAAAATAACTTGGCGAACCTGCTCTAATAAAGTTGACTGAAAACCAATGTAGGCTTGTTTTAAGCTTTCATCCCTTGAGAGGATGTCGCCTAAGTTGTCGTAAAAAAAATGATAGCGCCACATTAGCTCAAATAATGAATCTAAATAAGCAGTTAAATGATCAAACGCATCATCGTTTGCTTCAATGGGTTTAAAATGAGTATGTAAATGCTCGCTGTAAAGCGCAAAAATATGTCGGATAATGTCTTCTTTATTTTTAAAATGATAGTAAAGATTACCCGGGCTCATCCCTAAATGTGATGCAATATGATTGGTTGATATTGCACGCTCACCATGTTCATTAAATAACGAAATACTGGTGTGTATTATTTTATCCTTAGTATTCATATGCGACGACTCAAATTAACTTATAAACTACATTACACTAAATATCAGCCTTGCAGTATAAACAAATCGGGCTGGTTTAAATACCATCATAATTTACTATTTTAAAAAACGGGGGTCTGATTATGCTGCACGCAGGCATTTGCATTAATGTGGTGCTGTTAACTAAAGCAAAGCCTAAGCAGCGTAATTACACTTTAAAAAATGGTAACGCATTTAAAGCACTTTTACTGATTAAATATCAAACATAAAAGCTCAACCTGATCTCCTAGGCTGATTTGTAGAACAAACACTGATAGACTACTTAAAAAATAATAGTTAGTGAAATCTATGAACGTTACGGCAATCTATCCTGGTACATTCGACCCGTTAACCAACGGCCACACCGACCTAATTCAGCGCGCAGCTAAAATGTTTAGCACGGTTATTGTTGCTATTGCTCATAACCCTTCTAAAAAGCCGTGCTTTAGTCTTGATGAGCGAGTTGATTTAGCCAACACTATTTTAGGGCATTTAAGTAATGTAAAAGTGATTGGCTTTTCAGGCTTACTAGCCGATTTAGCTTTTGATCATAAAGCCGATGTGCTTATTCGCGGTATTAGAGCGGTATCTGATTTTGATTACGAATTTCAGCTCGCAAATATGAACCGCCGCCTAAATCCAGATTTAGAAAGCGTGTTTTTAACACCTTCTGAGCGCAACTCATTTATATCATCAACCTTGGTAAAAGAAGTTGCCCGCCATAATGGCGATGTGAGCGAATTTGTAAGCCCACTTGTAGTGGATGCTTTAAAACAAAAGTTAGGCTGCGACGCAAGCTAAATAAACACAATTAGCGCACTTTAGGTGCGCTAATATACCTAACTACTTTTTAGCCATAGCTTCTAATTCATTGCGGTTAAATAAAGCGTGTTTAAGCTTAACCAAGCCTAAAATATCTTTGTTTATAATTAGTACAATTGCCATTGTGAAATCGCTAAAATACATCCCAAAAATATATACCGCCCAAAACCACCAATAGTAAAGTGTACCTTGTATAACAATGTCGTAATGCATACCTAAAAATAAACAGGCATTAAAGCTCAGCCCTACAATTAAATAATAAAAGGGCGTAGGTATAGTTTGTTTGGTGAAATTACGCCACAGAAGTAAAACCAAGATAGTTACAGCATCATAATAAAAATAATTTAAGTGCGGTGTTTCTATAATTGGATCCATAAACAAACTAGCTATGTAGGATACCATCATTACAAATGAAAGTTGTGCCCTGCTCTTATCTGACTTATTAATACTTGCAGATAAGTTATACAAAAAGGCAATAAGAAAAAACCACGTAAACAAAATACCTACGTTGTTCCCTAAATCGACCAGTCCCCAAAGAATATCAGCCATTTTGCTTCAATCTCATAACACCGCTAACCAACTTATCAGTAGCATGCACTAACCTTAAAAAATCCTTTTTTACGAAAAAAATACCAACCATGATGATATCCATCATATTAATAACAACTGTATAAACAGACCAAAACCACCACGGTTCGTAATTACCACGTACAAACACATCTATGTGCATAGCTAAAAATAATAACGAATTGATGCTCAAGCCAAATAATAAGTAAGTAGATATGCGCTTTTCAGGTAGGAAATACCGCAGAAATAAAATAAAAAATAAAGTGCCTACATCATAGCAAAACAGTTCTATGTAACTAATGTTGTAAATATCTATAACTGTACTTAAGCAGTAAGAAACTACCATAACTAAAGATAGCCATACTGCCTGTTTTGATGGATTGTTAATGCTAGTTGTTAGTGAATATAAAAAGGCCATTAAAAACCCCCACTGCACTAACGCACCGATATAAACTGACACTTCAGGAGGGATTAGAACATTATTCACTATTGCGGTTTCTTAGCAAAGAACGAGTAAATAAGGTTTTTTAAATAAATAATTTTTAAAAAATCTCTATTGATAAACAGCACTAAAATCATACTCAGATCAGAAATGGCCACCACTGATGAATACAATCCCCAAAACCACCAATAGGTGTAATTATGTAAAATATAAGAGTCTAAATACATACCTAGAGCAAAGCACATGTTGATACTCAGCCCAAGCATAAGATACATAAATGCAACCGTTTTCTCTTTAATATAAAAGTATTGGGCAATAATTAAAACCACAATGGTGATAGCGTCTAAAATAGCGAGATCAAGGTAAGTAATAGTTTGGTAATTGAACAAAACACCTGGAAAATACGAAATAGCCATAATCGATGAAAGTATAACTAACGCTTTAAAGTGTGAATTGATAGATGAGACTAAAGAATATAAAAATGCCATGAGGAACCCCCATTGCAATACCACACCGATTATATGTGCAATTCTCACATCTAATAAAAAAGACATGATATCCATCTTAAAAGTAAACGCTAATAATAAGCACCTCAAAAATAATAAACAACACCATTAACTGAGCACCTAGCTTAGTATTTTACTTATTAAAACTAAAAAAACTTTCATCGCCATAAACGTATCAATAACTCGACTTTAAAACGCTAGCTGCAAAAGCCACCTTTTAAGCTTAATTAAGCCTAAAAAGTCTCTATTAATGATTAGTACGGCAATCATACACAAATCAGAAAACATAACAGCCGATGAATAAAAGCGCCAAAACCACCAGTAGGTGTAATTATATAGAATATTGGTATCTAGATACATGCATAGGGCTAAAAAGGTGTTAACGCTAAGGCCGATGATTAAGTAGACATAAGCTGTCGTTTTCTCTTTAATAAAATAACGCTGAGTTACATACACAGCAACTAAAATAGCGATATCTAAAAGGGCAAAATCTAAATAAGTAACCGTCTGAAAGTTTGTGAATATCCAAGGCAAATAACCTATCGCCATAATACTCGAAAGTACAACAAAGCCTTTAAAGGGATTATTTATTGAAGATACTAATGAGTATAAAAAGGCCATGAGAAACCCCCACTGCACAATGGCGCTTAATATATAAGCGAAATCGAAGTTAGAGATTACATCAATAATAGCCATGTTGGTTGAAACACTATGTAGTTAGGCAAAAAATAAGTAATATTAACATAATTCATCTGACCTTCGTCAGTACCATAGCCCTCACCTGGCAACTAAAACTCAATAGCCCCACAAATGCAGCAAACCTCAAGGTATTAAAGTTCAGCCACATTATAACTTTTCAATAAGCCAATTACTCTTTAGCTGGTTAACCACTAGTGAAAGCATCATTAAAACATCAATTACGTTTACGCCGATAGAATAAACACTCCAATACCACCATGGCTCAAAGTTATATAGAACATATAAGTCATAATGCAAAAGCAACGTAAGTACGGCATTAGTAATTAAAGCCAGAACGAGGAACAGGAAAGCTTTGTTACGTTTAAAAACATTGAAGTACTGCAAAGAGAGCAGCGCTACAATTGTAATAAAATCGTAGAACGCCCAATTAAGATATAGGTTATCTAACAATCTTATATAGCTGCCAAAAATATATGAGCAGAGCATTAGCGCAGATAGGTAAACTGGTGACTTATTTTCTTTGTTTATGCTGGAGACCAAACAAAATAGGAAGGCCATTAAAAAGCCCCACTGGGTGAAAGCCGCTACATAATCCATTAGGGCTTCAGATAAGTACATTTAAGCTAGGTTGTTGGTTTGCTTATGGATGATTTCAAAGCAATGGCTAACTTCTTCTTCAACCTATTAAGCAACAAAAAATCTCTATCTACGATTAGCGCTACAGCCATTAGTAAATCAAGTGTGAAAACTGAAAAAGTATACAAATCCCAAAAAAACCATGGTTCAGTATTCCCAAGAATAAATACATCTAACTGCATACCGAGGGCTAAAACAATATTAATAGTAAGGCCTACTAATAAGTATAGATATGAAGGAGTAGTAACTTTCATTATGGCTCTAGAGCCTAGAAGAAGTAAAATAATCATAAAATTATTTACAACGAAATCAAAATACGTCAGGTCATATATTGAAAACCAATCTAAGAAATAATCAAATAAAGCACAAGATAAAAACATTACGAAAGAGCTGAGTAATAAGGTCGTATTCCTTTTTATATCTAAACTGTAGACAAAAATGTTAAAGAATAGGGCCATTAAGAAAGCCCACATTATAAAAGCCGATAAAGAAAAATGACCAAATAACTCAGTTAGAAACATCTTTTACCTTACAAATTATCTTGGACGAGGATTGCCTCCAGGAAGAATAGTTGGAAGATGTCCCATGCTTTCATTGCTCGCAGCACTCATCGCCTCTTGAGAGAAACTTACTGTATCAGATTGTAGGGTTTTAGGGCTAGCAGTTTGTTCCGTTGCAGGCTGTAATTGTTGTGTTTTATTGTATGCTTGCATTTGTAATTGGCTATTAGCTGAAACTTGCATGTGATTGATCCTTGTATAAGTTTTAATATTATTTGGCGCAACCTTTAATCACACCATCATGTAGGTAATTGCATTACCTGTTTTAAGCAGTGATAGCTATTTTGCTATCTGACTTATACAAAGCAACCAATGTGCCAACATTTTTTGACATATTAAAAACACATGCTACCTACAGCTATTTATTAAAACTAAATCTAAAACCCTAGCTAACACCTCACTCATCTGACCAGTGCATTATACACATAAAAAAACGCACAGGAGTAACCGTACGTTTTTTATATCCAGGGAATTTAAGCCACGTATTTACACGGGATCTCCGCACGTGTACTTGGCTTTAAAATATATTCCATTGCTACTTCGTCACAATTTTCTTTACGAAGGCAAAGTTCGCAATCTTTCATTACCTTCTCTGGTAACGATTCTTTACTACAAAAAGTAAAACGCTGCTGTTCGAAAAAGTCTGGCACACGGGTTAATACAATAACGCGATTAAGCGCCAATTTTTTGGCTTTTGCTAATAAGTGCTCTACAAGCTGCCTACCCTGCCCAGTTACCGCGCTTTGTGGATCTATGCCTAAAGAGCGTATTTCAGCAAGCCCCGTATCGTAAATGTATAACGATGCACATCCCGACACTTTGCCGTCTATTTCTGTTACTGCAAATTCGTTAATTGAATGCACCATGTCGCTTTTAGCACGCGGCAAGTTTTCACCTACCGTAGCCCAGTGCTGTATCAGCCTAGCAATATCTTCAACATCATCTAAATTTGCATCACGAACCGTTATTTGCTGTTTTTTTTTGGCTTCTTTAACCGCTTTAGTAACTTGTTCAATAGATGTACCGCCAAGCGCTTGACGTGCTTTAATACAGGCATCTATTTCAAGTACTGGGTAAACGTCATCTTCAAACACGTCATTAACTGATTTGTACTGCTCAAGCGAAAGCTCCTCTAAGGTTTTACCTTCGCTTATAGCAAGCTGCACAAGTACACCCACAATGTGGTGGCCTTCTCTAAATGGCACACCTTTAGCTACTAAGTAGTCTGCAAGCTCTGTCGCATTAGCATGGCCACCTTTTGCCGCTGCAAGCGTTTTATCGCCGTTTACTTTTACGCCTTTAATACACGCTTGCGCCATGTGAATACAGGCAAGCCAAGTTGGCATGGCGTCAAAAAGGCCTTCTTTGTCTTCTTGCATATCTTTATTGTACGCAAGAGGGAGTGCTTTTAAGGTCATCATCATGGCACTAAACGCGCCAAATACACGGCCCGTTTTACCACGAATAAGCTCTAGTGCATCAGGGTTCTTTTTCTGCGGCATTAACGATGAGCCAGAGGTAACATTATCAGCAAGCTCTATAAATCCGGCTTCACCAGAATTATAAAATATTAAATCTTCAGCCATACGTGATAAGTGAATCATCGAAATAGAGGCACAGCTTAAAAGCTCTACTACAAAATCACGGTCAGATACGCCATCAAGGCTGTTTTTAGTTGCGCCAGTAAAGCCTAGGCCTTGCGCCAAAGCTTGGCGATCAATTGGGTAGGCAGTACCTGCTAGTGCGCCACTCCCTAGAGGGCAAAAATTAAAACGCGCTTTGGCATCTTGCAAGCGGCTTTCATCACGCTCTAGCATTTCTACATAAGCCATACACCAATGGCTAAACAATACAGGTTGAGCACGTTGTAAATGCGTATAGCCTGGCAATATAGTGCCCAGCTCGCGCTCAGCTAACGCCACAAACTCAGCTTTTAGTGCAGCAATAGCACCAAGCAAATGATCGGCAGTATCACGGCACCATAATCTAAAGTCAGTGGCTACTTGATCATTACGGCTTCGGCCTGTGTGTAGCTTTTTAGCTAAATCACCTACTTTTTCGATTAGTGCAGCTTCTACGTGCGAGTGAATGTCTTCTGCACCTGAGGTTGCCACTGCTTGTGGATCTGCTTTTACTTCTTCAAGCAGTTCATTTAGTGCTGCAACCAACTTGGTGTGCTCATCGCTTGTAAGTACATTTACTTGCTCAAGCGCACCTGCCCATGCCACAGAGCCAATAATATCTTGCTCTGCTAACTGATAATCGAACGGAAGTGAGTCGTTAAATTGTTTAAACGCCTCATCTGGACCCGTAGAAAAACGTCCGCCCCATAATGCCATGAAATCTCTCCAAACCCTGTAATGCCCCTTATACAAGGGGCTATAAATAATTTACTTTTTAGCCATTGCTGAAATTCTGCTCGAAAGCGAGAATAAACGAATAAAGCCTTCAGCGTGTGACTGGTCATATACGTCGTCTTCACCAAATGTAGCAAAGTCTTCGCTGTATAAGCTATTAGGTGATTTTTTCTGAACGGCTGTCACTTGGCCTTTGTAAAGCTTAAGTACAACTTCACCTGTAGCAAGTGTAGAAAGTGCTTCTGCACCGGCTAAAATAGAGTCTTTTAGTGGTGTAAACCAACGACCGTCATAGACTAAATGCGAAAATTCACCGCCCAGTACTTCTTTCCACTTACGGCTTGATTTATCAAGCACTAGTTCGTCAATGGCTTGCAGTGCCGCCATAATAACGGTGCCACCAGGTGTTTCGTAACAGCCGCGCGATTTCATGCCTACTAAACGGTTTTCTACAATATCTACACGACCAACACCATGTGGCGCAGCAATGTCGTTTAATTTAACTAAACAGTCGTAAGGCTTAAGCTGCTCGTCATTTACGGCAACCACTTCACCCTCAATAACCGTAAGCGTTACATGCTCAGCTTTATCGGGTGCTTGCTCTGGTGAATTAGTCCAGGTCCAAACTTGGTCACTAGGCTCACACCATGGATCTTCAAGCTCGCCGCCTTCGTGCGAAATATGCCACGCGTTAGCATCACGGCTGTAAATTTTTGTTGCTGAAGCAGAACACGGAATATCACGCTCAGCCAAGTAATCTAATAATGATTCACGGCTTGATAAATCCCACTCACGCCATGGTGCAATTACTTTTAAATCGGGTGCAAGCGCTGCAAAACATGATTCAAAACGTACTTGGTCATTACCTTTACCAGTACAACCATGCGAAAGTGCATCGGCACCTACTTTACGTGCAATTTCAACTTGCGCTTTAGCAATAATAGGACGCGCCATAGACGTACCTAATAAATAAGTACCTTCGTAAATAGAACCCGTTTTAAGCGTTGGGTAAATGTACTCACTTACCATTTCATCTTTTAAGTCAACTACGTAACACTCAGATGCGCCTGATGCGATGGCTTTTTCTTCAACGCCTTCAAGTTCTTCAGCGCCTTGGCCTACATCGGCAACAAAGGCAATTACTTCACAACCGTAGTTTTCTTTTAACCATGGCACGATAGCTGAAGTATCAAGACCACCTGAATAGGCTAAAACGACTTTTTTAATTGAACTCATAGGTGTTCCTTAACAAAATTTGGATTTAGTAATGTAACTAGCAGAGCATTTTGCGCATGCATGCGATTTTCTGCTTGTTGAATAATTTTTGATGCTGGGCCATCCATTACCTCAGAGGTAATTTCAAACTCACGGTGTGCCGGCTGGCAATGTAATACCGTAGTCGCACCTGTTTGTTCTAGCAATGCTTGGTTTAGCTGATAAGGCATGTATTTTTCTTTAACTTGCTCAAGAGGCGTATCATCGCCCATAGACACCCACGTATCTGCATATACAACATTAGCGCCTACAGCGGCTTCTACACGGTCGCTTACCATTACTGATGCGCCGTTCATTGCAGCAATTTGCTCTGCCTTTTTAAGAATTTGCGAATCAGGCGAGCTGCCTTTTGGTGTAACAGCAACAAAATCTGTACCTAGCGTTGCCGCTAATAACATAAGTGAATGAGTAACGTTGTTACCTTCACCTAAGTAAGCCACTTTTAGCTCGCTTACATCGCCGTGTACTTCTTGTAGCGTTAAAAAATCAGCCAATGCTTGGCACGGGTGATATAAATCACACAAGCTATTCACGACAGGTACACTAGAGTATTCACCTAAGGTGGTTAACGTGCTGTGCTGGTTTACACGCGCTACAATACCTTCAGCCCACGTAGAAATATTAAGTGCAAAGTCTTTTACAGATTCACGTGCACCCATAGCGCCGTTTTGCTGATCTAAATACACAGCGTGGCCGCCTAAACGGTTAATACCAATATCAAACGATAAACGCGTACGTAAACTTTGCTTTTCAAATAAGGTAACAATTGACTTACCCGCTAATACTTGGCTGTACTTTTCTGGCTTTGCTTTTAAATCACGCGCTAGTTTTAGTAAATTTAGTGCGCCTTGTTGGTCTAATTCTAGACCCGTTAAAAAATTCTCTAACATGATAACCCTATGGTGTAATTTTTGTTCCGACATGCTCGCCCTGTAGCAAAGCAGTTAAATTGTCTGGCTTTTGCCAGCTGGAAATATACACACCGCGTCGTAAATGTTGGGCAGCGTACAGGCTGGTCTTAACTTTGACCTCCATTCCGCCCAAAATTACCCCTTCATCAATTAAAGTATCAATGTGTTTTGTGTCAAGTTGATGTAACGGCTGCTTGTTTGCATCAAGTACCGCTTCTACATCTGTCATAAAAATAAGTTCTGCATTTAAGTTGCTAGCAATCGCTGCGGCAGCTTCATCAGCATTAACGTTGTACCAGTTACCTTGCTCATCAAACCCAATAGAGCTCACGATAGGTAACCGGCCAAGCTTAAGTAAATCGTTAACAATTGAATCATCATTACTTTCGCACTTACCTACTTGCCCAAGCGCTTTTAGCTTTTGAGACGCCATAACTCCGGCTTCATACAAACAAAGGCCAACAGGTTTATGGCCTGCATTAATAGCTTGGCTTACCAGCTGCTTATTTGCACAGCCAGCCAGCGCCCCCACTATGTAAGGCATTTGCTCACTTGGGCTAATACGCAGTCCTTGGTGCTTTGCACTAGCAAAGCCTGCTTGTTTTAGCCAAGTGTCAACTAACGAGCCACCACCATGAACAATAACAAACTGATTATTTTGATCAGCGCTTAATACGTCAAACAAAGCTTTTGCCGCGTTTTCTGTATTAAGTACAGCACCACCTAATTTAATTACCCACGTTTTAGTGCTCATTAAAAGGCTCCTTTTAAGCCAGTGGTGTGATCTAAGTTCATTGATAAGTTAATACATTGCAAGGCTTGGCCCGCAGCGCCTTTTAATAGATTATCTATCGCTGCCATAACAATCAGTTGAGTGCCTTGCTGCTGCCAACCAATATCAACATAGGGTTGTTTTACCACGCTTTTAATAGATGGCACTTTATCAGCTAACAAACGAATCAACGGCTCGTTCTTAAGTACTTGATAAGCATCAGATACGTTTTCCTTGGTAACGCCTGGCTTAAGCTGTACATAAATAGTTTCTAATATTCCACGCGGAAAATTACCTAAGTGCGGTGTAAATAACACCTTGTGGCCAAGGTGTTGTTCAATTTCAGGCCCATGACGATGGTTAAATAAACCATACGGGGCAAGCGATACTTCACAAAAATGAGTACCTACGCTGGCTTTACGCCCTGCGCCAGTAACACCTGAAACAGCATTAATAATCACTTTTTCATCACTCAACAAGCCAGCCTGTTGCAACGGCTTTAACGCATTAAGCGCAGCGGTTGGGTAACAGCCGGCTACTGCCACAAGATTTGCATTGGCAATTGCACTGCTATTCCATTCGGCTAACCCGTAGGCTGCTTCGTTTAATAACTCAGGATGTTGGTGCTCAAAACCATAGTAAGTAACATAGTCGTCGTTGTTAGCAAGGCGGTAACCGCCCGATAGGTCAAATACTTTTTTACCCATTGCTAAAAACTGTGGGGCTAAATCAACACTTACTTTGTGATCAGTACATAAACAGATGTAATCGGCACTCGAATTAATGTCATCAAACGCTGATTCGCTCAGTGGTAGTAGAGGAATATCAAGAAGATTTCTATGCTCTGGGTATAAATCACTTAATAATTTATGTTTATCTAAACTTCCCTCAGAGACATAACAGCCCGATAACGTTAAATTAGGGTGCTTAGCAACTAAGCTTGCTAATTCTGCGCCGCTATAACCGCTTGCGCCAATAATCGCTACATTCATTTGTTACTCGTTTATAAATTTACTACTAAATAGGTGTGGTGTTCGCTTACACTAGCTTAGATGCTAGCTAATACTTTTCTCAATGAATTGTTGATTATCGTCGCATTATCTTCATGGCTATACTTAATATATTTATGCTTAAAAAGTGAATTGATATTCATCATAAATACTTTTATATTGTTATGCAATTAAATTGAATAATTATTTTGGATTTTTTTATGTCTTTGCCGTCATTTATCTCTATGTACCAACAACTCATTGCAGCCCCCTCTATTAGTGCAATAGAAGATGAACTTTGTATGAGTAATAAAGGGGTAATAGAGCTGCTAGCACGTTGGTGCGAAAGTTTAGGTTTTACTTGCGAAATTATAGAGTTAGAAGGTGGGAAAGGCCGATACAATCTACTTGCAAAGCGGGGGCAAGGCGATGGCGGCTTAATGCTTGCCGGCCATACAGACACCGTACCGTTTGACGATAGCCGCTGGAACCACGACCCATTTAAACTCACTGAACATAATAATAACTTATATGGGTTAGGTAGTATTGATATGAAAGGCTTTTTTGCTTTTGTATTACAAGCTATTAGTGAGCTTGATATAAAACAGCAAACACAACCTATTTTAATACTCGCCACTGCCGATGAAGAAACCACCATGGCGGGAGCGCAGCAAATTTGTAAGCATCCTAATTTAAAACCTGCGCGTTGTATTATTGGTGAACCTACTGATATGACTCCTGTATTTACTCACAAAGGACATATGAGCACGGCTATAAGAGTGATTGGCCGCTCAGGTCATAGTTCCGATCCCGAACGTGGTCTTAACGCCATCGAAGTCATGCATAAAGTGATTACAAAGTTGCTGATCTTAAAAGAGCAGTTAAAGAATAAATATTCAGTTGAACATTTTGAAATACCTTACCCTACCTTAAATTTAGGTAATATTCATGGTGGCGACAACGCAAATCGAATTTGTGGCTGCTGCGAAATGCATATAGACATGCGTCCGCTCCCAGGGTTAAGCATTAAAGACTTACAAGCTTTACTTATTGATGCCACCAGCGATATAAACGCGCAATACCCAAGCTCAGTGAGCGTAATTGATTTACACGAGCCCATTCCAGCTTTTAGTGGCAGCACTGATAGCGCACTCGTTAAAATGGCAGAAAAAATTGCAGGAGAAAAAGCCGTTGCAGTAAATTATTGCACAGAAGCTCCGTTTATTCAGCAACTTGGCTGTGAAACAATAGTCATGGGGCCAGGCTCAATTAATCAAGCCCACCAACCTGATGAATTTTTAGCAATGGAGAAAATAAACCCATCGCAAAAAATTATAACTGACATTATTAGGGCAAACTGCTTTAACGCTTAAAAAGAAGACTGTATTAAAACTCACAGCAAAAATAACAAAGGCGCCCATTGGCGCCTTTGTTTTAGTTTATACCTAGGCGTTACTGCATATACTTACTTAAGTACTTTTTAAATACAGGGTCTGTTTTAGCAAGCTCTTTTTGCTCAGCTAAAATCTCTTTTAATATAACACCCGATGTGAGCGGATTAGCCAATACCACTCTAAATACCACCGTCGGCTGATTATCGTACTTTGAAGGGGTTAAGCGAGTACGCGATACAAACGAGCGCCCTGATTCACGTTGGCGTTTTTGCATACTGGCAGTAAAGCGATTGAGCGACGCGAAAATTTCTAACCGTGTTGCGGCATCTGCTTGGGCTATGGCTTGTTTAATTTGTTTAGGCACATAGCGGTATGTAAGCAAACACAGCTCAGGCTCTGAAATCAGCTCAAAGTCTTCATCGGCTTTAATTAAATCAGCAAAGTAATGTGCTTTTTTGATACTACGATCAATAAGCATTTCGTAGCCTTTGCGGCCAATAACGCGTAAGCAAGCATGTACTAACATAGCCATACCTGGGCGGCTGCCTTCGAGTGTATGGCTTCCTAAATCTTTTGAACCTTTACGTAATATGTACTCTGCATGGTGCTCTATTGCATCCGTAGCAGTTGGGTCTTTAAATAACACCAAGCCTGCGCCCATTGGCACATACATTTGTTTGTGTGCATCAATGGTAATTGAATCTGCGCGCTCAACTCCTTTTAATAATGGGCGATGCGTTTGCGATAAAAGCGTTGCCCCACCCCACGCTGCATCAACGTGAAAATGACAGTTTATTTGCTGTGCTAAATCGGCCATATCATCAAGAGGGTCGATATTACCGGTCTCGGTTGTGCCAGCAACCCCAACAATCGCCATAACTTTTATGCCTTGCGATTCAAGCTCTAAGGCTTTTTCGCGCATGGCATTCACATCAACCTTATTATTTTCGCAGGTTTTTACACCAATTAAATTTTCACGGCCGATGCCTAGTAAGTCAATTGATTTACCTAAAGAATAATGCCCTCGCTCCGACACTAAAACGGCCAGCCCTTTGTAGCCATAATGCAGCATACCGGCAACGAGCCCTTGAGCGGCTATGCCTTTAAAGCTGCCGTCGGGTTTTAATAAGCGGTTACGCGCAATCCACAGTGCCGTTATGTTTGCAACTGTACCACCGGAACAAAAAGCACCGAGTGATGTTTTAGCACTGTGCATCCATTTAGAATAAAACGACTCATCTTGCGAGTAAGCTAAATGATGCATCATGCCAAGCACTTGGCGCTCTAGGGGCGTAAATGCTTTTGAGGTTTCTATTTTTACTAGGTTTTGATTAAGCCCCACCATCAATTTTGAAAGCGGTAGTAAAAAATGCGGAAGAGCCGATGTCATATGCCCAATAAAGCTAGGCGCAGCCGTGTGTACCGAATGGGCAACTAGCTGCTCCATAATATCTTGGGCGTAAGCAGATACAAACGTTGGGTTTTCTGGGATCACCGCAGCCTGAAAATCTTTTTCAATTTCGTGTAATGGTTTTTCAATTGCCGCTATATTTTCGTTTAAAAACCCTGCTAAATTACTCGAAATTTCAAGCTCAATTTTGCTTAAAGTTGAGTCTGGCGCTTCAGGTACAGTAAATATACGCTTAAGGCTTTCTTTAGAGGCGACGGCACAACGCTTTTGATCCATCTTTATACCTAGTGTGTGTGTAGCTAAAACACGCGTTTAACAGTTAAAAATGCCAAACTATGGCGCTATTATAAGCAGCGTGCTTCTTTTAAAAATTGCGCTAACTTTACTGCAATATAAGTAAAATGTCTCCCTTTAAGCCATAAAAGCGACTAAACGGATGACAAATATTGTAAAAAAATTTCAATAATAGGATTTTATTAAAAAGTCACATTTTAGTTTTGGGCAAATTGCATTTATGCGTATACTTAATATGTGTAACAATAAGGGACAAGTATGCTCACAGGGAAATTAAAAGGGAAGTGGTTTATAGCTGGCTTTACATTGTTTTTGGTCAGTTTATTAGTCTATGTTTATTACACCTATAGCTTAGCGCGTAGCGAAATAATGCACGCTGTCGATGAGCGCCTTCTAAATGCCGCCACCAGCGTAAAACATATTTTAGGGCAAAGTTACCACGATAGAATTAGCCAAGGTTACGATATTGGTTTTTCGGTTTACCAAACTAAAAGCAAACAACTCTCAGAGCTTGCACAAGCGCTTGATATAGCTTACGTTTATTCGATGGTCATGCGCGATAACAAAGTTTATTTTACCTCATCCAGCTACACTAAAGACGATCAAGAAAACGCACGTGTTACACAATTTCTTGATTTATACCCAGAGGCCACCGACATTAACAGGGGCGCGTTTTATTCTACCGAGCCTGTTTTTGAGCAATCGAGCGACCAATGGGGTGATTTTAAAACTGTTTTTATTCCCTTTGTAGATAAATATGGTACTACCTACATTACGGGTGCCGACATAACCTTAGATGATTTAAATAAAAAGCTTCAATACAGCGTCACTAAAGCCATAATAACGGCGTGTTTTTTCTTTTTTATTGCGGTACTGGTTGCAGCTATTTATATATATTTGTTAAAGCGTACCCTAGCAACAGATGCCAGTACGGGCTTTGCCAATCATATTGCGCTTGAGTACTTCATCAAAAAGAGTAATTCACACCACATGCAGCTTGCCATTATTTGGGTGAACGAAATTGAAGATATTAATAGCTTTTATGGCACTCAAGTTGGCGACAACGTAATGAAAAACTTGCTCAGTCATTATCAAAGCCGCAGCCCGCAAAGCTGTAAGGTGTATCGCCTTGCTACTAATAAAATTGCCGTGCTTACCCCTAAAAGCTTTAAAAGCAGCGAACTGAGCGATTTAGTTGAGTCGTATAACGCAAACAGCCCGGTATTAACAAACCCATTTATTTATATAACTTACTGCGCAGGTATCGCCAGTGGTAATAAATCACTACTGATTGAAAACGCGCACATTGCAACGCTTCAGGCTAAACATGGCCGCGGTAAGGTTGTTAGCTACTCAAAAGTAATGAGCGATGTAAAAAACCAATATCAATACAATGTAAGCCTTGCCAAAGAGGTTCAAGAAGCATTTGATAACAACCGCATAGTGCCTTATTTTCAGGCTATGTTTCACACCACTAATAATGAAGTAGTACATTACGAATGCTTAGCTAGAATGGTAACTAAAAATGGCGAAATTTTAAAACCCGACTCATTTTTAAATGTAGTGAGCCGCTCAAGAATGGGCGGACTATTAACGCGCACGCTATTTAGCCAATGTATAGAGCGGTTTAGAAAAACAGATATATGCTGGAGCTTAAATATCAGCGATAAAGATATACTCGACCCTAGTTTGAGTGAATACATTGCTAACGAGCTTAAGCGCTACCCGCACCCAGAAAACATAACGCTTGGCCTTTTAGAGTCACACGCTATTACTAATTTTTTAGAGGTTAAAACGTTTATTTCTATGGTAAAAACCAAAGGGGTGAATGTCATTATTACTGGTTTTGGTAGTGGTTATTCAAATATTTCGAATGCGCTAAAGCTTGAAGTAAACGGTATAAAACTCGACGGCGCATTAGTAAAACAAGCAGTAAGTGATGAAAATATAGCCTTATTTATTGAGCATACAGTTCATGCTGCAAAGCAACTTGGTTTAACGCTCATGGCAGAGTCGGTAGAAAATGTAAGTATTGAAAATGCGCTTAAAAATGTAGATGTGGCGCTGATGCAAGGCAATTACTTTGCTTACCCAGCACCACATGTTAACTCATCTAGCCAAGAGGAAGTGGCCGTTTAAAGGTCTATCACTAAACGATGGCTTTGTTGGCCGCTGGCCCAGTATTTACGCTCAAACGGAGTAATCGCTTCGTTTGACTCATACAGCGTTACCTCACACGGGTGTCCCGTTAGCTCAAGCGCTCTGGCAAACTCTTTTACATAAATATCCCAGTTGCTGCGCACCTCTAATCGACCGCCTAGCTTAACAATAAACGGAAAAATAGCCGCGCCGTGCCACCTACGCTGGATATGCTTAGATTTAGGCCATGGGTTAGGATAAAGCAAATAATGATGAGTAGGCTGCCAATTAGCAGCCACAGCTAAACGCCAAAAGTCATTTAAGTCAGCTTGGACCAAAATGTACTGGCCGCTGTCTGTTTGTTTATATTCAACATCGTGCTTATCTAAGCGGTGTGACGATTTATCAATACCAATAATTAATGCATCTGGGTGGCGCTTAGCTAAATTAGCCGAGCTCTCTCCTACTCCACAACATGAGTCTATAATAAGCGGTCCATTAAAAGCTTGAACCTGCTCATTGACTTCATCAAACGCTTGTTGAGTGTGCTCAGCAATAGGCTTTTTAAACTCTGCGTTTAAATGCTTGTTAACGATTTCATCAAGCTTTTCGTGTATACCCGCCTGATTAGATACAATACTGCGTGAATTTGCATCGCTCATTAATGTCTAAGCCCCACACCTTTTTTAATTAACGTTAGCGCTAAAGTAAATAGCACCGTAATAAATACTAATATAACGCCAAGCGCGACACTTAAATCAACATCCGACACGCCTAAAAAGCCATAACGAAACGCATTAACCATATAAATAATTGGGTTTATTTGCGATACATTTTGCCAAAACTCTGGCAGTAGCGTAATTGAATAAAATACGCCACCTAAGTATGTTAGTGGCGTTAAAATAAAGGTTGGGATAATACTAATATCGTCAAAACTATTGGCGTAAATAGCGTTAATTAAACCACCTAGTGCAAACACCGCTGAGGTTAAAATTACCGTCGCCATAATTACAAATATATTGTGTATTTGAATATCAACAAACAATAGCGATACACAGGTAACAATAAAGCCCACCATCATGCCGCGGGTCATACCGCCGCCCATATAACCAAGTACAATTATGTAATTAGGCACAGGCGCAACCAATAGCTCTTCAATACTTTTTTGGAACTTGGTTGAATAAAAACTAGAAGCAACATTAGAATATGAGTTGGTAATAACCGACATCATTATTAGCCCCGGAACAATAAATTCCATGTAGCTAAAACCACCCATTTCACCAATACGTGAGCCAATTAAATTACCAAAAATAACAAAGTATAAACTCATCGTAATCGCCGGCGGTACTAAGGTTTGCACCCAAATACGTAAAAAACGAATACACTCTTTAATCCATAAACTCTTTAAGGCTACGCCATATTTAAACATTTATTCGCCCCGCCCTTGCTCTAGTAATCCTACAAATAACTCTTCTAATCTGTTTGCTTTATTACGCATACTCAAAACAGTGTTACCTTGCTCGGTTAGCGCGCTGAAAACTGCATTTAACCCTTGAGATTTAGCCACTTCAACTTCTATGGTGTGCTCATCAGGCATGCTAAACGAGTACCCCTCAAGGGTGACTGGCTGTGCTGGCTGTTTTAAATCAAGCACAAAGGTTTCTTTATCAAGCTTAGCTAGTAACGCTTTTATAGTGGTGTTTTCAACAATACGACCAGTATCAATAATCGCGATGTTTTTACATAAAAGCTCAGCTTCTTCAAGGTAATGCGTGGTTAAAATAATCGTTACGCCTTGCTCATTAATTTGGCGTAAAAAGTCCCACATTGAGCGGCGCAGCTCTATATCAACCCCTGCTGTGGGTTCATCTAATATTAGTAGCTTTGGCTCATGCATTAATGCACGGGCAATCATTAAACGGCGTTTCATGCCCCCAGAAAGCGTACGTGCTTGCTTGTCTTTTTTTTCTAATAAGCCAAGCTGAGTTAAATATTTATCGGCACGCTTATGCGCTTCTGCGCGAGTAACACCGTAGTAGCCTGCTTGATTTACCAATATTTGGCCAAGCGTTTCAAACTGACTAAAGTTAAACTCTTGTGGCACAAGGCCTAAATGCGCTTTAGCAGCTTCAAGGTCGGTATCGATGTTGTGACCAAACACTTCCACCTTACCTTGTGTTTTATTAACCAAGGACGATATAACACCAATAGTGGTCGACTTACCGGCACCATTTGGGCCAAGTAAGGCAAAAAAGTCGCCTTCAAAAACTTGCAAATCAACACCTTTCACGGCCTCTACACCGTTTTTATAAACCTTGGTCAGGCCTTCTATATTTAAAGCAACATTTTGCTTATTCATTATTTACCCTCACCATAACCCCAACGTTTAGTTAGGTTATGTTCAATGTTTAAATGATCTAAAATTCGCGCCACCATAAAATCAACTAAGTCTTCAATACGTTGTGGCTTGTGATAAAAACCAGGCGCAGCGGGCATAATAGTGACCCCTAAACGCGCAAGCTTTAACATATTCTCAAGGTGAATTTCGCTAAAGGGCGTTTCGCGTGGCACTAAAATTAATTGCCCTCGCTCTTTAATAACCACATCGGCTGCACGCTCGAGTAGGTTATCTGATGCTCCGAGCGCAATAGCAGACACAGACCCTGCACTGCACGGACATACTACCATTTTTTTAGGGGCTGCAGAGCCTGAAGCTACAGGGCTAAACCAGTTATCTTTACCAAATACTTTTAACTGCTCTGGCTTGGCATTAAATAAAGCACTTAACTGCTCAGTTGCTTTATCTTCATTAGCTGAGAGTTTAATGTTTGACTCTGTATCGAGCACCACGCGCGCAGCACTTGATATAAGTACATACACTTGAAATTGCTGCGCGAGTAATACTTCAAGTAATCTTAAACCGTAAGGCGCGCCTGAAGCACCACTAAACGCCAGTGTAATTTTATCTTTAAACTGCACATTATTCTCCGCTGTATTTTTTAGCTAAACCATCAACTAAGTGTTGATGTAAGCCATTAAAACCGCCATTGCTCATAATTAATATGTGCTGATTTGGCATTATATTTTCAAGCACAGTGTCAATAATCATTTGCGTACTATTAAAACACTGCATACCGGCATTATCGGCTTGCGCTTTAAGAGACCAATTTAGGTTATCGGGCTCAAATAACAGCACGTCATCGGCATCACTTAACGAAGCAAGTAGCGTATTTTGGTGTACACCCATCTTCATGGTGTTTGAGCGAGGCTCTAAAATAGCAATAATTTTTTCATCACCCACTTTTGCTCGTAACCCCGCAAGCGTGGTTTTTATGGCTGTTGGGTGGTGCGCAAAATCGTCGTACACTTTAATGTTATTTATATCGGCTTTAAGCTCCATACGCCGTTTAGGGCTAATAAACTCTTCAAGCGCTGCAATGCTATGCTCAACGGCTATACCTACATGGCGCGCTGCCGCGATAGCCATAATGGCATTTTTAACATTATGCTCGCCTATTGCTTGCCAATTAACCGTACCTTGAAGCTCATTGTTTAAAAGCACATTAAATTGGCTGCCATCAGCGCTTAGCAAGTCATAATGCCAATCACCATTTAGGGTTTCGCTTTCGCTCCAGAGCCCTTGCTTAATAACATCATCAAGTGCGACATCGTCTTTTGGCCAAATTACCTTGCCAGTATGAGGTAATGTACGCATTAAGTGATGAAATTGTTTTTTTATTGCGTTTAAATCGTCAAAAATATCGGCGTGGTCAAACTCAAGGTTATTTAAAATGAGCGTACGTGGTAAGTAATGCACAAATTTACTGCGCTTATCAAAAAAAGCGGTATCGTATTCATCCGCTTCTATTACAAAAAATGGGGTTTCGCCCACTTTGGCTGACACACCAAAGTTTTGAACTATGCCACCAATTAAAAACCCGGGTTTTAAACCTGCATACTCTAAAATCCACGCCAGCATGCTTGCTGTGGTGGTTTTGCCATGTGTGCCTGCCACCGCAAGTACCCAAGCATTTTGCAATAGGTTATGTTTAAGCCACTCTGGCCCCGATGTATACGGCAAGCCCTTATCTAACACATGTTCTACACAGGGGTTGCCTCGGCTCATGGCATTACCAATAACCACCATATCTGGCTTTGGCTCTAACTGTTTTACGTCGTAACCTTGGGTTAGCTCAATGCCCAACTGCTCAAGTTGAGTGCTCATCGGCGGGTAAACATTTTGATCAGAGCCCGTCACTTTATGTCCAAGCGATTTAGCAATAGCCGCTATACCGCCCATAAAGGTGCCGCAAATGCCTAATATATGAATATGCATAACTTTTTAAATCCTTTCGTACTTCGCACGTCTGTGAAGTTTAATGGCGCTATAATGCCAAATTTTAGGCTTCGTGACTATGCACGTCTCGTCAATTCACTGATGCTAAAACAGCGTTAATAAAATAAAAAAGCCCTCTTACCTAAGTAAGAGGGCTTGCTGACAATAAGCTAAATTACAGCGTTAAAAATACAATTAAGCCAACGCCAAGTAAAAGTCTGTAAATTACAAACGGTAGCATGCCCATTCGTTCTATCACTTTTAAAAACATGAAAATGCAGGCGTACGCCGATAAAAACGAGAGGACTACACCTAAAATTAATGTGCTCCAATCAACCACATGATCGCCTAAAGCCAGCTCTATCGTGTAGTAAAGGCCCATCATAGAAATAATAGGTATAGCGAGTAAAAACGAAAAACGCGCTGCGCTTTGTTTGTTCATGCCCAGCAATAAACCCGCTGTCATGGTAATGCCAGAGCGAGAGGTACCTGGGATCATAGCCACCGCTTGAGCAAAGCCAATAAGCAGCGCTGTTTTCCAGTTAAGCTGATAAATTGTTTTCATTTGCTTACCTTTGGCATCGGCGTACCAAAGTAATAAACCAAAAATAATAGTCGTAGCTGCTATAACCCACGCACTGCGCAAGTACAGCTCAACAACGTCTTTTAGCAATAAGCCTAATAACGCAGCAGGTACAGTGCCCAATATAATCCACCAGCCAAGTTTACTGTCGTCGGTGGTGCCTTGGGCGCCAAACGATTTAAACCAGGCGCTGAGAATATCAGCCACTTCTTTACGAAAATATATAACAACCGCTATTAACGTACCAACATGCACAGCCACATCAAAAGCAAGGCCTTGGTCTTCCCATCCCAAAATTTGCGAAGGTAAAATTAAGTGAGCTGAGCTCGAAATAGGTAAAAACTCAGTAAATCCTTGTATCAGGGCTAAAATAATTATTTCTAAAATACTCATGGGTTAGAAAACTCCACCTTCCATAGTTTTTGTTGAGGGTTGTTATACGCACTCCATAGCGCAGCAATGGTTTGCTTAGCAACGGGGTGATAAAAATTGGGGGCGACTTCACAAAGAGGCTGAAGTACAAAAGCGTTTTTGGTAATTTCATCGCGAGGTAATTGTGCAGGCGAATCGCAAACAACGTCATCGTAAAAGAGCAGATCTAAATCTAATGTACGGGGGCTAAATTTTTTATCATCCGCTTTACGCCCGTTATCACGCTCTATTTGTTTTAATAACTTACATACACGCTCAAGCGGCATTGATGTGGTAGCAGCCACCACCGAGTTATAAAAGTTATTTCCTTTAAACCCTACAGCTTCGCTTTCAAAAACAGATGAATGCACAATATTTGTAAAGTGTTGCTCAAGTGCATCAAGCGCACAGCGAATATAATGCGCTTTATTTATATTTGAGCCTAAGCTGATATAAATTTGCGCCATTTAGCTCATAGCCTTTGTGCGTGTTATTTCTACACCTACGGTGTTTGCTTGCGCTACAGCGGCCGGTTTGCTCACTCTAATTGTTACTTGTGGTGTATTAAATTCGGTTAATATAATAGTTGCTAGTTGCTCTACTAAGGTTTCAAGTAACTCAACCGGCTTAGCCGTAGTGTGCTCAATCACTCGCTCGCTTACTTTTGCATAATCGAGTGCTAAATTAATGTCATCATTTGCTGCTGCAGGCTTTATATCGCTGAGCATTTCAATATCAAAATAAAGGCTTTGTTTACTTTCTTTTTCAAAGTCGTACACTCCAATAATTGTGTCGACGTGTAGTTGAGATATAAAAACCTTATCCATTGATACTCCAAATAACTATAAACACTCTCTAAGCATACAATGCATTGATAAAATTAATACTGTATATGCTTTAAGCAGTGTTTAAATATGTAAAAATTACTTCTACAATAGCCAAATAGCTAGATTAACTGCAAAATACAGCAGTTAATAATTTTCACGATAAATTGTGCCGCCAATAATAGCGTAAAAGTGCTATCGATGGGTATAGCAATTAAAAAATAAGGGACTTTGTGTTAGCCATTTTACTGTTTGTTTTAGCCTACTTATTAGGGTCGATTTCATCGGCTATATTAGTGTCTCGGCTATTCAAACTGCCAGACCCTCGCAGCAGCGGTTCAAATAACCCAGGTGCCACCAATGTGTATCGTTTAGGTGGAGCCTTTCCTGCGTGCTTAGTATTAGTGTTTGATATTTTAAAAGGCACCATCCCCGTATGGGGGGCTTATTTTTTAGACCTAACGCCTTTAGCACTTGGTTTGGTCGCCGTTGCCGCGTGCTTAGGGCATATGTACCCACTATTTTTTAGCTTTAAAGGCGGAAAGGCGGTAGCCACTGCGTTTGGCTCTTTATTGCCGATTGGTTTATCGTTGGCGGGGCTATTAATAAGTACCTGGATTATTGTGGTTGCTATTACGCGCTTTTCTTCATTAGGCGCTTTGGTCACGGTGTCACTTGCTCCACTGTATACGTGGTTGATTAAACCGCTTTACACCCTACCGGTAACCTTTATTACTGTGCTAATTATATTTCGTCATCGCACTAATATTATTCGCCTTTTTAAAGGTCAAGAACCAAAAGTGGGCGCTAAAAAAGCACCCACTAATGAAAAAAATCAATAATTATTGATGTTAAATGGCTTCTAAGCTGTCTATTGGCCAACGCGGTTTAGTTTTCATGTCGAGTGTGGCAAATTGGCCTGCTTTTAAGCGCTGCATACCAGCGTAGGCAATCATTGCGCCATTATCAGTACAAAACTCAGTACGTGGATAGTAAACCTGTCCTTTCACCCCTTGCATAACACGCTCAAGCTGTAAGCGCAGCTGTGTATTTGCACTTACTCCGCCGGCAATCACTAAACGTTTTATCCCAGTTTGTTTTAGAGCACGCTTACACTTAATAACCAATGTATCAATCACTGCTGTTTGAAACGCATGGGCGATATCTGCTTTGGTTTGTGCGTCATCATCATTTTCGCGAATCGCTATAGAAGCTGCTGTTTTTAAGCCACTAAAGCTAAAATCAAGGCCTGGCTTATCCGTCATAGGACGTGGAAAAACAAACCGTTTTGCAACACCTTGCTCAGCCATTTTAGCTAGTCGAGGGCCGCCTGGGTAATCAAGCCCTAGCAGTTTAGCTGTTTTATCAAATGCTTCACCTGCGGCATCATCAACAGATTCACCCAATACTTCGTACTGGCCTATACCGGCTACTTTTACCATCATGGTATGGCCGCCCGACACTAGCAAAGCAATAAAGGGAAACTCAGGCACGTTTTCTTCAAGCATAGGAGCAAGTAAATGCCCTTCCATATGATGCACGGCAACAGCTGGAATATCCCAACCATAGGCTAAAGAACGGCCAATAGAGGTGCCTACCAATAACGCCCCTACTAAACCAGGGCCTGCGGTGTATGCAATGCCATCTAAATCTTCAGGACCACAACCGGCTTGAGCAAACGCAGCGTCAATAAGTGGCAGGGTTTTACGTACGTGATCGCGCGATGCAAGCTCAGGTACAACACCGCCATAATCTGCATGTACTTTTACTTGGCTGTATAACTGGTGAGCCAATAAGCCTTTTTCATCATCGTAAATTGCAATACCGGTTTCATCACACGATGACTCAATGCCTAAAATTCGCACTTTACTTCTCCTGCCTTTATTTACTGATTAACCTGCACTGTGGTTAAGAGATTTACACACATATTTAAAACTATTTTATCATTCTCTAGCTAAGGTTTTTACTAAGTTCAGCGTAATAAACGCTAAAATTGCTAGAGAGCAATTAACCACAGTTAATTAATTACAACTATAACGCCAAACCAATATTGGTTTGTCCATCTGCAACGGCCTGCTTTTTAAGTGCCTTAACGTTTTCAGAAGTCACGCGGCCCATATTTTCTACAAAGTCGATTAGCTCACTCAAAACTTCAATTTCGTATTGCATTAATGGGTGTTCTCGTACGGCTTTATTGTCAGCCACTTCACCTTCAACCGTCATTTGGTATTCAATAAAACGCGCCACCGTTGCTTGCGATATTTTACTAACGCTTATAAATTCTTGCTCGTCTTGCCCCATCAAGCCGTGCATTAGGCTCAAAAGCGAGGTTGCAGCGTCTATTGCGGGGTAAGTGCCAAACATATCAAAGTCGGCAAGTTCAGGTACATTTGGCTCAATTTTTTCTACTTGTTTTTCGAGATCTATTTTACTTTTTGGTAGTAATATTTTTTCCCAGCAAACATTTAACGCACTGCGTAATAAGGCTTCATCACCAAAACCGGTGGCTTCACTAAATAAACCATAATTAGGTAACATACGCTCAATTAAAGCACTTGCTAACACCGCTTTTTGTAAGTAGTTTAGCTCTCTAATACGCTGAAAGTTATTCGCTTTTGTCATTTCTTAACGTCTCACATGACCAACAAAAATCAAATGTTGATCCATTATGCTCATTACAGTTAGGGCATACCCAATCTGGAGCGGATTGTTTTACTTGTTGGTAGTTTACCAATATTTCGCGCGCGTGGCGCTCTTTTATCGAATAAACCTGCACACTTACTTGGGTTTGTTCAAAGGGGATTTCGCCTAAGGCGCCTTGAAGCATTTCACCTTGAATTTGGCACTCAATTCCCGCGCTTAATAACAGCCCTTTGATTATATTTGCCTCTAATGTGTTATCTGCTTTGTAGAGCGTTACCCACTGAAAAGCTTGCTGAGTACTATGAGTATTAATATTTTGCAATTATCACCTCAATTATTTTGTGTTTACAATATCCTACGATACTCTACTAAAGTGTATAGCAGGTAACTTTTTAGGATAAAACAATGACACTTACTACCCCAGGTTTACTTTTTCCAGCAATCTCACTGTTGCTGCTTGCTTACACAAACCGCTTTTTAGTACTAGCGCAATTAATCCGAGAATTAAATTCTCGAGAAGGTGAATCTATTCGCCCCGTTGTTGTGGCTCAAATAACAAACTTAAGAAAGCGCATTAAGCTAATACGTACCATGCAAGTGTATGGTGTGGCGTCTTTTTTATTGTGTACGCTATCAATGTTTGCCTTATTTATAGAATTTAATACCACAGGCATTATTTTGTTTGGGGTGAGCTTAGCGTGCTTAAGCCTTTCGTTATTAACATCGTTATTTGAAATTCATATTTCGTGCGACGCCATAGAAATAGAGCTACAAAGTATTGAAGACAAACCCTTAAGTAACCGCATTACTAAAAACTTTACTAACAAAAGTAATAAGCCTTAGCGGCTTATTTTTCTAAAATCTTAAACAATAATAAAGCGATGGCATACCCTAAAACTATAAACGTTTATGCCTCACTTCATTACAAATCACTACGTAGGATTTTCCTATAGCCTTTTTTCTGGCATACTTTTTTATTAATTAATGCTAAATTATGTCTAAAGTATTACTTTTAAAAGCATCAAAGCACCTAAGTCATTGTATTTAGTCTTACTTGCTAACATAGCTTAGTTTTAAATAGAGTAATAAATCACTATAAATAAGCCTAATTGGTAATACTTTTAAATGCGTCTTCTCTTTAAATAATACTAAAAGAGGGATATGCTGATTGCAAATATGTCATAAATTTGCAAACACAGTTACATATTAGGCTTCGCTTTTTGAAAGCTCGAATCTAATATTATTGATGTTCGCGGCACACGCGACTTACTTATAAAAAGGGACTATAAAGTGAGATTTGAACAGTTAGAACAATTTGTAGCGCTTGGTGTGTTACGCCACTTCAGACAAGCAGCCGAACAAACTCAAATTAGCACATCAGCGCTAACGCGCAGCATTCAAACCCTAGAAGACGAAATGGGGTACGAACTGGTGAAACGCTCAACACGTTCAGTAAAGTTAACACCCGAAGGCGAGTTATTTCTTGATTACGCCAAAAACACCCTTGCCGAACTTGAGCATACAAAAAAACGAATTTCTCAATCGGTTAACGGCAATACTGACGAAAAGTTAGTTATTGGCTATACCAACAAAGCCAGCAGTGTAGTGCCTATCTCATGCGGGCAATTTTTAGCACAATACCCCCATGTTAAAATAGAAATGCAATTGCAAGAGCAGCACGAACTTGCACGCAAACTGCAAGAGGGCGAGATTGATATTAGTGTTTATTCGCAGGCAATTAACAGCATCGGCAGCGACATACACCTGCCAGACCAACTGGTATTGTTTGTTTCTAAACATCATCCGTTAGCAAATAAAAGCGATATCAGCAAACACGATTTAGATAGCTACCCTATGTACGGCTGTTTTTCTCAGTCTAAACAAGTACAAAGCATGCTTAACGAAGCCATCGACATGCTCAATAAATCGGCTAGCATTAAGGTAGGCAGCATTGAGCAAGTAATGTCAGGGTTGGTTAAATCAGATCACTTTGCTATTGCAAGTATTGAACACGCGAGCACTCTTGCAGAGCACACAGAGCTTGTACAGCTAAAAACAAATAAAGACTTAAGTCACGAACAACTTGTTATACAAACAAGCCAACAAGCAGCAGTTAGCGAACACATTGACCATTTATTATCTCTTATCAAAAAAGCATCTACGACTATTACTTAAGCCAAGATAAAAATAGCATACCGCATTGCCCTTAAACCTTTTAAGGGCAACCAATTTAGATAGCCCTTACTGATTTACTCTTCTTGTTACCAAAATCTGCAGCACAGCAGCTTAACCTAAAAAGCCCTTTTAGTTTTTATGCTTACGCGTTAGGTTTTTATTTGCTTAAATAGCAGAGCACAAACCACTAGCTATTAAATTTTTTTAGGCTACACTGTCGCACCTTTTTTAATCAACAGACATAAATGAACACACTTTTTAGTTCTGATGTTTATTTAGATGCAATAGAAACCCATGGTTATGTTGTTATTCCTAACGCACTTATTAGCGAGCTAGTAGAGAGTTTAATCACCGATTGCCACCGTATTAACCCGCATTTTAGCGCTGCAGGTATTGGCCGTTTAAATGACTTACAAATAGATAAAACCATTCGTAAAGATAAAACCTATTGGTTTGATGGCAGCTCACAAGCACAGCTAACTTATCAAGCAACAATGGAAAGTATAAAAACCACACTTAATCGGCAGTTTTTTATGGGCTTATTTGATTATGAGTGCCACTACGCTAAATACACCCAAGGCGACTTTTATAAAAAGCATTTTGATGCATTTAAAGGGCGATCTAACCGCGTTTTTACAACAATCCTTTATTTAAATACGCCCGAGCAAGGCGGCGAGCTTGTTATTTACAAGCCAAAAAGTAAGCAAGTAGAGATAATAATTAAACCCACCGCGGGGACACTCGTTATGTTTGAAAGCGAGCGTTTTGCACACGAGGTATTACCTGCCATTAATGAGCGCTACTCTATTGCTGGCTGGTTTAGAAAGAACGCCTCAATAAGTGGAGTAATTGACCCGCCACGATAGAACCAACATAGCCACAACAACTAGTGGCTATGCTGAGGTTAAATTAATAGCGTTGAGATGAAATTAACGCGCAAATACAAATGACAAGAACAAGCCAACAAAAATAGCTAATCCAACATAGTGATTATTTAAAAACGCTTTAAAACATGCATCACGCGCACGTTTATGAATAAGCACTTGCTGATAAATAAGTAACCCAGCGGCAGTAAATAAACCTGCAACAAACGCTAAGCCTAGCTGATTAATTAAGCCAATAAGCGCCAACAACGCTATAAAATTAGCGTTTAATAAAAATATAATATGGCGGTCGTATTTACCAAATAAAATAGCAGTAGATTTAACCCCTATTTTTAAATCGTCATCTCTGTCAACCATGGCATACATAGTGTCGTACGCTACCGTCCAACAAATATTTGCAACAAATAACAGCCACGCCTGCAGCGGTAATGAGTCAACTGATGCCATATATGCCATAGGTATCGCCCAACCAAATGCAGCGCCTAGGACTACTTGCGGAAGATGTGTATAGCGTTTCATAAACGGGTAGCAAAATGCCAGTGCCAACGCCCCAAGTGACAATAAAATAGTGTTGATGCTAAGTAGTAATACCAATACAAAAGCAATGGCTATCAGTAATATAAATAAACTCAGTGCTTCACCTGCACTTACTTGTCCGGTGGCTAAAGGCCGCCCTGCTGTACGCTTAACTGAGCCGTCTATTTTTCTATCTGCAAAATCATTAATAACGCAGCCAGCACTGCGCATAACAATTACGCCTAAGGTAAATACAATAAAGTTAACTAGGCTTGGCATACCAGCGTTTGCAAGCCATAGAGCCCAATAAGTAGGCCACAGTAATAGTAATGTACCGATAGGTTTGTCAATGCGCATGAGCTGAATATAAAAAGGGCTATGCTGTAATTGCAAAGGGGCTAATTTCATGAGTACAAATAGGCTCCGGGTAAAAATACTTCGCACACTAAAAAGTGATAATCATTAATAGAAAACACACTACGACGACCTAATAAAGGGTGCGTAGTTAAATTCAACTCTTTAACAAGTGATTGCAGCGCATGCTCTGAGTCAAAGCGCCCTACCTCAATATTACTTCGGGTAAGTTCAGGGTGCTGAAAAATAACATCACCTAAAGGGCGCGCGCCCATATTGTGCAGTGTTGTTTGCGTTTGTGTACTGGGCAGCCAACTTTGGGCATACACCATGGGCGTATTATCACACAATAAAAGCACCTCACGATTAAGCGCTTTATTTGTATTTGAGCCAAGTAGTTGTTGCTGTGCATCGCTTAGGGTAAAAGTTTGCTCATTAAGCACTTTTACACTAAAACTTTGTGCATTACTTTTTAATTTAGCGGTTAATGAATGTAGCTCAAATAGCCACTCTTGCTCTAACGCAGATAAGTTATTTACCAAAGAAGCACATTGCCAATTGGCAGATATAGAAAGCGGAAATGTAATCACAATAGCTCAATAAAATAAAAACCGAGACGATGATAACATTGCCAAAGCATTTGAAAAAGTGATGTTTTACTGCCGATAAATAATTGCAGGAGCTGTTTATTAGGCGCTATTAAGTATAAACTATTTGTATTAAGAAAATGGAAACACACTAAAGATGAAAAAAATAGTATACGCAGGTTTTTTAGCACTGATCTTAAACTGTTTTAGCTTTTCGGCAAAAGCGGAATCGACAGTGGGCTATTTTGGTTTTGAGCCAGACATTATTACCAATTACATAGGCGCTTCAAGTAAAAAAATGGGCTATGTACGCGTGACTATAGATTTAATGCTTAGCAATAATGAAAATATTGCTATTGTAGAGCACCATACCCCGCTTTTACGCGATGCGTTAGTAGAAATACTATCTAAAGAACCTGAAGAAAAAATAAAGTCGCTTACTGGGCGTGAAGAAATTAGAGCAAAGTGTGCCGAAAAATTAAAAAGCCTGTTAAAAGAAGAAACAGGCCAAGAGATTATTCGTGAAGTATTATTTACTAAGTATTTATACCACTAAGCTTACGCTTTTTTAGCATTAAATAAATTAGCGGTTACGGCATAAGCCATGCCGCTTAAAAGCCCACCTAAATGCGCCCAATTAGCCATACCAACAAACAACACATCAGCAAAACCGAGTACCAGCCAAATTAACATAAAGCCAATAATGGCAGTGCTTACTAGCGCAGGCTGCTTAGGATTTAAATAGCTGTGGATCCAACAAAAACCCAATAAACCATACACAACGCCACTTAAGCCGCCAAAGTTAGGCCCCACAATTAAAAACTGAGCCCAGTTACTAATAAGTGCAGTAACCACAAATAGCCCAACTAAACTCAGCTTACCGCATTGCTTTTCAATATTATCACCTAACGACATCCACCAAATTAGGTTAAATACAATGTGCATTGCGCTAAAATGAACAAGTGCCGGCGTTAACCAGTTAAGTGGTTGGCTCGGGTTAAACTGCAAAGCAGTATAAATTTGCTCAAAGCCACCCAATAAAAATGCAAAGTAAATAGCAACGCTTACAATACTTACGGTTTTATTTAGCCAGCTTAGTGCTTTAAAGCGCGCCACTAAATTAAGCGACTGTCCCTGATACGTTAAGCCAGATTGCGTACTGCCCACATCCCAAGAGGCTTGTTGATAACGCTCATGATTGGGGTTTTGTACAAATTCAGCCCACAAAGGTTGCACTTGATGAAAGTGCTCGCCCGCAACACAAATAATAACATTACTGCCATCAGCACTGCGCAGTTGCCCTTCTAAGCCTTGGCTTTTTAAATAATCTATAAAGCCCTGTGCGGCACGAGGATTATTTAAACTACCTAGCTCAATCATCGTTCCACTTTCTCGCTGTAAGCCGCTTCCCAAGCTGTAAAGCCACCATCCATGCTATATACATCTTCAAAGCCCTGCTCTACTAAATAACTAGCCGCACCTTGTGAGCTCATGCCGTGGTAGCAAACAATAATAATAGGCTGATCGAACTCTTTTTCCATCATAAACTGAGCTATATTGGCATTTGAAAGCGCTTCAGAGCCAGGAATATGCCCTGCTTGGTACGAATTAGGATCGCGTATATCTGCGATCACTACATCTTCTTTATCAAGTAGTTCGTGCGTTTGTGCTATAGATATATGTTTAAATGCCATTGAAATCTCTTTTAAAAATATAATAAAAAGGCGGCTAAAGCCGCCTCTGTATGCAAACTTTAAACTATTCCCAGTTTAAAATTACTTTACCAGATTGACCTGAAATCATCATATCAAAGCCAGCTTGGAAGTCATCTACCGAATATTGATGCGTAATAATAGGGTCTAAATTAAGGCCCGATTGAATCAAGCTTGCCATTTTGTACCACGTTTCGAACATCTCGCGACCATATATACCTTTGATCACTAAGCCTTTAAATATAACTTTATTCCAATCTACGGCCATATCTGATGGCGGAATACCCAACATGGCAATTTTGCCACCATGGTTCATGTTATTTAACATAGAATTAAAGGCGCTTGGCACACCTGACATTTCAAGGCCAATATCAAAGCCTTCAGTCATACCTAGCTCATTCAT
Organism: Pseudoalteromonas sp. GABNS16E; assembly: GCF_028598715.1. Taxonomy (NCBI): domain Bacteria; kingdom Pseudomonadati; phylum Pseudomonadota; class Gammaproteobacteria; order Alteromonadales; family Pseudoalteromonadaceae; genus Pseudoalteromonas; species Pseudoalteromonas sp. GABNS16E. Next base: position 26,048 of record NZ_JAQREZ010000022.1, on the reverse strand, counting down.
TACATCTTCAAGTTTATCATTCGCAACGTTTACGGCACGTGTAGCGCCCATTTTACGCGCAAGCTCTAAACGGTATTCGTTAACATCGGTAATCACAACATGGCGAGCACCCACATGCTTAGCAACGGCCGCCGCCATAATACCAATTGGTCCTGCCCCTGTAATAAGCACATCTTCGCCCACTAAATCAAACGATAAAGCGGTGTGCACAGCATTACCAAATGGGTCAAAAATAGACGCAAGCTCGTCAGAAATATTGTCAGGAATTTTAAACGCATTAAAGGCCGGAATAACTAAATATTCTGCAAATGCGCCTTCGCGGTTAACGCCCACACCGGTTGTATTTCGGCACAAATGCACACGACCAGCACGACAGTTACGACAATGCCCACACGTAATATGTCCCTCGCCAGATACGCGGTCACCTACTGCAAAGCCACGTACTTCTTGGCCCATATCAACCACTTCACCCACGTACTCATGGCCTACAACCATAGGAGTCGGAATGGTTTTTTGTGACCACTCATCCCATTTATAAATATGAACGTCGGTGCCACAAATCGCGGTTTTACGAATTTTAATGAGTAGATCGTTATGCCCTACTTCAGGCTTGGGTACGTCGGTCATCCAGATGCCGGTTTCGGCTTTTAATTTTGATAAAGCTTTCATAGTTAACACTCAACTAAAAAACCGAAGCAATACTTCGGTTTATAAAAAATTAAATAACGCCCATTTCTTTACCAATACGGGTAAAGGCAGCAATTGCGGTGTCTAGTTGTTCAATACTGTGCGCAGCAGAAATTTGTGTACGAATACGCGCTTGGCCTTTTGGCACAACAGGGAACGAAAAGCCGGTTACATAAATGCCTTCAGCAAGTAGTTTGTCTGCCATTAATGAAGCAACTTTAGCATCGCCAAGCATTACAGGAATAATGGCATGATCTTTACCCGCACACGTAAAGCCTGCAGCTTCCATTTGCTCACGGAAATATTTAGCATTTGACCAAAGTTTAGCGCGTAACTCGCCACCATTTTCAAGCATTTCGAGTACTTTAATTGACGCAGTTACAATTGAAGGCGCTAATGAATTTGAGAATAAGTAAGGGCGCGAACGCTGACGTAGCCATTCAACAATTTCTTTTTTACCTGATGTATAACCGCCTGATGCACCGCCCAGCGCTTTACCTAGCGTACCGGTAATAATGTCTACACGGTCAAGCACATTACAGTACTCAGGCGTGCCTTTACCGTTTTCGCCAATAAAGCCTACCGCATGTGAGTCATCAACCATCACTAATGCATCATACTTATCAGCAAGGTCACACACAGCTTCAAGGTTACAAATTACGCCATCCATAGAAAACACGCCATCGGTGGCAATTAATTTTGTTTTAGCGCCCGCTTCATCAGCTGCAATAAGTTGCTTTTCAAGATCCTCCATATCGTTATTAGCATAACGAAAACGCTTAGCTTTACATAAGCGTACGCCATCAATAATTGATGCGTGATTTAGAGAATCAGAAATAATAGCATCTTCAGCGCCTAAAATAGTTTCAAATAGGCCCGTGTTAGCATCAAAACAAGACGAGTATAAAATTGTATCTTCGGTTTCTAAAAACGCGCTAATTTTTTGCTCTAGTGTTTTATGAATATCTTGCGTGCCACAAATAAAACGCACTGAAGCAACACCAAAGCCATGGTCATCTAAACCACCTTGCGCTGCTTTAATTAGCTCAGGGCTATTTGCTAAGCCTAAGTAATTGTTAGCACAAAAATTAATAACTTTATCGCCAGATGCAACTTCTATTTGAGCTTGTTGCTGCGAGGTAATAATACGCTCACTTTTATACAAACCTTGCGCTTTAACGTCTTCAATTTGCTCTTGTAGTTGGCTAAAAAAAGCAGATGCTCTCATCTGTAGTCTCCAATTAAATGAACGGGTAAACAACAACATTAAAGCCACTGTTTATGTTGGGGTGTATTGTAAAAGTTTAACAAGTAAAATGCACTGTTTGCAGCTCGTCGCTAATACAGGTAATGGTAGCAATACTTAACACTTTAGTTGCGATAATATAAACGCACTTTATACCAAGTAGTGTGCTGGTAAATCGTTAATAGAGTCAATCACTAAATCGGCGTATTGTTTAGCGTTTTCGTCAAATTGTTGGCCAGAGCGAACTAGCACTCGCGTGCTAATAGCCGCTTTTTGTGCCGCTTGAATATCGCTAAGCTTATCACCCACCATAACACTGCTCAAAGGGTCAATATTATGCTCTTGCATAGCTTGTAACAGCATACCAGGAGCTGGTTTTCTGCACTGGCACTGTTTTAAATATTGCGCTATCGCTTTTTTGGGATGGTGCGGGCAAAAATACACATCTGTAATTTTAGTATTGTGCTTACTAAATTGTGTTTTCATCCACTGAGTTAAAGTTAAAAAGTCATCTTCAGTGTAGTAACCTCGCCCTATTCCCGATTGATTAGTCACTATGATAATTTTATAACCTGCATCATAAAATGCTTTACAGGTACTAAACACACCGTCTATAAATTCAAATTTTTCACTTTGATACACATAGCCATGATCAATATTTACCACGCCATCTCGGTCTAAAAAAAGCGCTTTGGTTTTTTCTGTTACACTCATTTTATAGACTCTTTTTGTACCACATGATCAAACATAGCTTTAACATTGTCTACGGTTATTTGGCTCATAAGGTCATCGCCCTTAACGCGCGTACCCCAAGGCAATTGTTGAGCTGTTTTACCCGTTTGCTTTAGCAGGTTTTGATGATACACCTCAACTACGTAGTCTTGATATAAATAAGGCCCTGTACGTGCAGGATTAGAATGCGCATATAAACCAATAACCGGCGTACCTACCGTTACCGCCATATGTGCTGGGCCGGTATCGGGGGCTAAAACTAAATCAGCGCGCTTAAGTACACATAGCAGCTCTTTAAGTTTTGTTTTACCGACTAAGTTTAAAATAGTGCAGTGACTGTGTTTTATAATTTGATTAGCTAAATTAATCTCAAGCTCAGTTAGGCCGCCCGTTAGTACCACGTTAAAGCCTTGCTCATGCGCGTAATCAGCAAGGGCAGCGTAGCGCTCTGGCAACCAGTTTCGCTGTGCTTTACTGGCCGCAGGAGATATTACCAATAACTTATTTGCCAAATATGCAGGCCCTAATAATGCATCTGCTTTGTTCTCATCCGCTAAGGTATAAGGCATATCCCAGGTAGGTGAATAGTCTTTAGCTCCAATGGCGCCCGCAAAGCCTTTAAATCCCTCTAGCACATGCGCTTCTTTTTGTGGGGCTATTCGTTTATTTATAAACAAGCTATGTAATTCTTTTGAACGTGCCCAATCAAAGCCTATTTTTACTTTAGCCGGAATACAGCCCGCAACAAAGCCAGCTCTTAATGCGACTTGCATATTAAGCAGCACATCAAACTGCTGCCCTTTAAAAGAATGTGCTAACTTTTTAAGTGCATCCTTACCTTGTTTTTTATCAAAAACCACCAGCTCAACCCCAGGTAAATCGGCAAGTAACATGGCTTCTATTTTACCCATTACCCACGTTATTTTTGCATTGGGGTGTGCTTTTTGAATGGCTTGTACAGCACTAACGGCATGACACACATCACCAATGGCAGAGAGTCTTAAAATACAAATTGAGGAGTAATTAGGCACTTGAGTCACGCGTTCCACTTTGGCTTTAAATAATAGACTGCGATCTTAAATTATACTCGCACTAATGCAAGCACTTATGCTGCGCTATAAAACACGTTAATATACACGCATTATTGAATTATTTTAACGAGCTATGTTTAAAACACTAACGCAAGGTAAGCACACTATTTTAAGCCACCCAGATTATTTTAACGAGGTTGATTTAAACTGGTTCAATGCAGATTATTGGCAACAGCAAAATAAAATAGTCGGTGCTAAAAAAGGCCGCGCCACAGCCTGGTTTTTTAAACACGATGATTTAACCGCTGTACTTAGGCACTATTGGCGCGGCGGTTTAGTTGGCAAGTTGTTAAGCGATCAGTACCTCTACCCTGGGCTTAAAAACACCCGTGTGTATAAAGAGTTCAGCTTAATGATAAGGCTTATTGAGCTTGGCTTAAATGTGCCAAAACCCATTGCCGCTAAGGTAACAACCGCAGGCTTAATTTATCGTGGCGATATAATTACAGAGGCTGTAAAAGGGGCTAAAAGCCTGCTCGATATTTTAATTGAACGCCCACTAACAGAAGATGAGCTCAAGCGCATTGCCAATACTGTTGCGCTATTTCACTCTAAAGGTGTGTACCACGCTGATTTGAATATAAATAATATTTTATTTAATGAAACGGGCGAGGTTTATATTATCGACTTTGATCGCGGCGAAATAAAACCACCTAACAAGCAATGGCAACAAAGTAATATGGCACGTTTAGAGCGCTCATTTTTAAAAGAGCAAGGACGTAACAACGCTTTTTATTGGCAAAGTAATGACTGGCAAACTTTATTGGCTATTTATAAAGAGCAATTAACCACTCAAAGCTAGGTATTGCTTAGCAACCTGTTCAGCCGTTACCTTTTGTAAAATATCGGCATTATCTACATTGGGCTTAGTGTTTAAAACCAGCTCAATTTTTGCAGCTAGCTCATCGCTATGCCCTACAGGCGCTAAATATTTAGCCAAGTCGTTTGTTAAAATTTCGCTCGGCCCAAACGTACAGTTAGTACTTACTACAGGCGTGCCAACAGCTAATGCTTCAATTAACACTGTAGGGAGCCCTTCAAAATCAGAGCTTAATACTAATGCCTCAGCCTGCTTAATCCAGTTATACGGATTTTGTTCAAACCCTGGCACTATAAGTTGTCCCTCAATGCCATACGTTTTTGCAAGCTTAAATGCTTTGCTAGGCTTATTGCATAAAAGGACTAATTTGTATTTTTTATCAAGCTTTGCAAATGCCGCAAATAAAATATCATGGCGCTTTTGTTTAGCTAACCGCCCTACATGAATAACATACGGCGATTGTGGAATTTGCGTATTAACCTCATCTGAGAGGCGCTTTATATCCACTAAATTAAAGGGATTATAAATAGTTGTGATGGCGCTTGGGCTAATTAAACGCCCTTGGGTAATTTCTTGCTCTACCCCTTTAGACACGCACACCAAGGATTTCCCGTTTAAGTTTTGCTTTGACTTTTTAAGATAGTAATAAGAAAACGGGCCTAACTTTTTTTGCCTCGCTAGCTCTGCATTAACAGAGTTATGCATAACAAAGTGAACATTTTTAATCTGGCTTTTAGCCAATAAGTTATTGCTTCTATCTAAATTGCTAAGTACTAAATCTATGGGGCCAGTTTGTTTTTGTTTGTTATTAAACCACGCCTCTAGTTTTGCTACACTTTTATTTATTTTCCAAAAACGATCCACTTTAGTGGCTTTATCACTGAATAGACTTTCAACCTTTATATTCGCAGGGATCGTGTATTCATATTTATTAGCCAACGATAAAATAGTAACGCTATGCGTTTTTACTAGCTGCTGAGCAAGGGTTAGCATCACTTTTTCGGCGCCGCCACCCGCTAACGAGTCTATTACAATCACTATATTCATCTATCGGCAACCATCATCATGCTTTTAACCCCTTGCGTTATTTCTTCATAGCTATGGGCGCTTTCAAGCAAAGAATATTTTTCTAGTAGCTGGTTAAAATGCGGCTCTATTAGTAAAGCACTGGCTTTATTTACTATGTCTTCAATCTCAAAGTTTGCTTTAATTACCACGCCAGTTGTGGCGCAACTTGCTAGGCGCTGTGTTTGATCTTTTGATATAGCGCATGCCACAGCAGGCGTTTTAACAGCAATCGCCTGCAATAGGGTGTCGCCAGCACTTAACAACGCAAATTTAGCTTGCTCCATAAGCGACAAAAACTCACTATTTTCTAACGTATCCAAATTTATAACCGTATTTGATGCTGGCAACGCTTTATCATAATTAGGGCCAAATACCACCACCGCCTTTAACCCTGTTTGCAATGAAATTTGCTCTGCGGCGGCAAAAAATACATCTGCACAGTTTTGATTATCTAGTACATGACCGCCAGAGCCTGCACTCACAATAAAGTAGCCTTGTTCATCAAGCTGATATTTTTTTAACACCTGTTTGGTATCGCACGCTGATGAAAATGCTATGTAAGGGCCCACGTTTTTAGGCATAGCCAAAGAAAACATATCTATTTTAGCTTTTTCAGCCCAGCTAAGCGGTTCAATGCAGTAATCAGGCTGTACCACCCAATGGCTATCAATTAAGTTAATACGGTTAAGTTTTAAACCTTTCGCTCGCTTTTTCGCATGCTGAGAAATAAACACCACTTTGGCACCCACTTTTTTTGCAGCTTTCATGTGAGCAGCGCGCCCTGCACAATCAAATATTACAATGTCAGGTTTAAAATCGGCTATAACTTCACACACTTTATCGCGCTCTTTAGTCGCAGAGCGCTCAAGCAAGGTGGTATCATATGGGCAGCTTTTAGCGTAGTTCGTGTGTTTATTTAAAACAAAATGGATGGTCAGTGAACCTAGACATTCACTTTCAAGGCTTTGGGCTAGCAACAACGAGCGCATGTATTCACCTATTCCTTGTGGCGATGATACGGGTATAAATAAAAGTCGTTTGTTGCTCATTGCATTCTCTATTTCCTATTTGCGCAGCAGTATATCAATCCCATTGTTTTTACGATAGCTAGGTTACATTTTTATACACAAATTTAACGCCCTAAAATAGATTATTTACTGCAATAGCCATGTTAGATTGGTAAACTTAGCCGCAATCTTAATCACAAGGATCTGAACTTTGCGAAACAGAATCTTTCTACTTTCTTCTCTTTTTTGCGCTATGAGCGCATCAGTAACGGCAGAGCCCTGGGTAAAGCCAGACGATTACGGTCTACGTGCCGACATTCAACAACTGGCTGATGCCGGTGTTATTTTAGCGCCTGTAACCACCTACCCGCTAATGTGGAAAAGCTTTATTGGCGAGCTAGAATCGAACAAGCTTGAACTTTTATCTCCCAGCCTGCAAGATGCACTGCTTCGTGTAAAACATCGTTATAAGTCAGAAAACAGCAGCTCGCACAGTGTGCAACTCTCAGCGTTTGCCGCATCAGACCCAATTATAGCCACCAGCTTTGGGGCAACCAACACACAAGAATCTGAGCTTTCTGCGGCCTACGCCTACCTTGGCGATAACTTTGCGGCGAAGGTAGCCATTAATTACCGTAACGATGGTAAGCAATGCTTAGTTGATGGCAAAACAACCGATGATATAGCCACTAACGAACAAGCACTTGAAGATTGTAACGATACCTCATTTGACGATAGCTACTTAGCCTACCGCTTAGGCAATTGGATTTTTAGAGCCGGTGCCGTAGAGCAGTTTTGGGGCCCAGGTGTTGATAACAGTTTAATTATGTCGGGTAATGCAAAGCCACTACCGGCACTAAGTGTAACCCGTGAGCAAAGCACAGCGTTTGAAACGCCTTGGTTAAGTTGGCTTGGGCAATGGAGCTTTACCGCGCAAATGGCAAAGTTAGAATCGACCCGCGTTATTCCTGATGCGCTGCTTTGGAGTAGTCGTGTTAACTTTCGCCCGATACAACAGCTTGAAATTGCTTTAAGTTGGTCTGCGCAGTGGGCCGGTGAAGGCCAACCAAGCTCAGCAGGTGATTTTATTGATGTTATTACTGGGCAAACTAGTTGTATTGATGGCAATGAAAATTGTGATAGCTCACTAGAGTCTAAAATTGGTAATCAGCTTGCTGGCATAGATGTGCGTTGGTCTGACACTTTATTTAGTCACCCCTATGCAATCTACGCAAGTACAATTGGCGAAGATGCCAGCTCGCAATTCAAACCTGCCGACAGAGCGTACTTATTTGGCGTACAAACTACGCAGCGCATTTACAATCAAAATGTGCTCGTTAACGTTGAATACATAGATACAGGTGTATCGTGCTCGGCCGAATCAACCAATGAAAACTGCTACTACGAACACTCCGATTATAAATCGGGCTATCGTTACCACGGCCGCACTATTGGCTCAACCTTTGATAATGATGCACAGTCAGTGGTATTAACACTTTTAGGTCAGCTTTCAAATGGCGATGACTGGCAAGTAAAACTACGTAGTGTGGATTACAACAGCGATAATCTCGACCGATACCCTAGTAACCCCGATTTAGGTAATACAATTACCAAAACCGGTTATAACTCAAAACAAGTTGAGCTACGCTACAGGCAGCTGGCTATGGGTGGGCGCTTAACGCTCGGCGCTTTTGCATCAAACAACGATGGCGCAGAAAACGACACATCAGCGTTTGCTAAGTACGAATATAATTTTTAAACCGTATATTTAAAAATAGCATTTTAAAGCCAGCTATTTATAACAAAAAAAGGGTTGAAAACGCAGTTTTCAACCCTTTTTTATTTAATCAGTAAATATTACTGCTTTATTTTGCTAATCACCTTAGAGGTTGAACAACCATCTAAAAATGTCAGCACTTCTACTTTGCCACCATGGCGTAGCACATGATCGGCGCCAGCTATTTGCTCTACAGTGTAATCACCACCTTTAACTAAAATATCGGGGCTTATTTGCTCGATTAATTTAGCGGGAGTGTCGTTTTCGTCCGCGCTGCCAAAGGGAATTACCCAATCTACAGAGGCAAGTGCACTTAATACCATTGCGCGCTCATCAAGTGGATTTATAGGGCGCTCAGGGCCTTTTAAACGCGTAATTGAATCATCATTATTTAAACCAACAACGAGTCTATCTCCACGCGCTTTAGCTTGGGCTAAATAGCGTACGTGGCCTGCGTGTAAAATATCAAAACAGCCATTGGTAAACACTATCGTTTCGCCATTTTGTTTAGCAAACTCAATGTGTTGAAGCACATCGTCAAACGGAGTTTGGTAGTGCTCGCCATTGATGTGCAAGTATTGGCCAAGCTTTTGGCTAAGCTCTTCTGGTGAAACCGTTGCCGCACCCAACTTACTTACTACAATGCCTGCGGCTAAATTAGCAATTTCTACCGCATCTTTAGGCTCCATACCTGCCCCGAGCATCACCGCAAGCGTGGCTATAACAGTATCGCCTGCGCCAGTTACATCACTTACTTCTAGCTGCTGCGCTGCAAAGTCGTGTTTTTCATCGGCGTTAATTAACGACATACCTTGCTCAGAGCGTGTAAGTAGCATGGCTTTAATACCATTTTTACTAATTAGCTCACGCGCGCTTTGTGCTAATATTTCTTCAGAGCCTGTTTTACCCCCAGCCAAATTAAATTCATGTAAATTAGGGGTAATATAGTCTGCGCCTTCGTATAAGTGTAAATCGGGCGATTTAGGATCTATAAGCACAGTTTTACCCGCCGCTTTAGCAACGCTAACCATTTCTTTAATTAAGCTCAGCGAGCCTTTGCTGTAATCAGAAAATACCACAAAGTCGTAATCATCAAGCACCAGCTCTAAACGGTTTAATAACAACTGGCTATGCTGCTCGCTAAAGGTCTCTTCTAAATCTAGGCGCACAAGTTGTTGATGGCGGCTAATTACACGCATTTTAGAAATAGTGGGCAAATCGCATACACTAACAAGCTGTGAATGTATTTTTTCACCTTTTAAAATAGTTTCTAAGATTTGCCCGCTTTCATCTTCACCAATTAAACCAAGTAAGCCCACTTTGGCATCAAGCCTAGCAATGTTTTTTGCAACATTTGCAGCGCCACCCGCTTTATCTTCAAACTTGCTTACTTTAACAACGGGTACTGGGGCCTCAGGCGAAATACGCCCTGTATCGCCATACCAGTATCGGTCTAGCATGACATCGCCGACAACTAAAATACGCGCTTTAGATAAGTTTTTTAATAGCGATAAATCCATTACTGCTGCTCCGCAACAACCATATCAATAGCTTCACATAACCAATGGCCAATAAACATATGTGCCTCTTGGATACGGGCTGTTTCATCATTTTTTATAATAATGGGCAATTTAGCAATGTCTTTTACTTTACCGCCCTCGCGTCCAGTTAAGGCAACCGTAAACGCGCCAATTTTGTTAGCCGCTTCCAGTGCTAAATTAATATTGGCGCTGGTACCTGAGGTTGTTAAACCAATCACTAAATCTTCTGGTTTACATAAAGCCTGAACTTGGCGTTCAAATACCGTATCAAAGTGGTAGTCGTTACTGTGCGCAGTTAATATTGAGGTATCTGTGGTCAGCGCCATTGAGGCAAGCGGGCCACGCTCTAACTTATAACGCACGACAAATTCGGCAGCTAAATGCTGTGCATCGGCAGCACTTCCGCCGTTGCCAAACCAAATAACCTTACCACCAGCTTGCAATGCACTGTGGCACGCTTCTAATAATTGCATAGACTCTTGATGATAAGCCTCCATCGTTTCAAATAAGGCTTGATGACGGTTTAAACTTTCAACGTAGCTTGTTGCCACAGAATCGATAATTGACATGAAAAATTCCTCTAGGAACTGAAATGGCAGGAAAAAATTAAATCCATTATTCCATAGTTTTATTTAGTTGTGTGTATTTTATGGGAATATAGCTGAACTGAATTATAATTTAGTGCTTCACATGTTCAGAAATTATCACTTTCGCGTTAAACTAGCGCCACTTACCTTAATAAAAGTTCAGTATGGCACGCATTTTTTACTCACTCGCTTTAATTTTAATTAGCCCACTGATTGTATTTTACTTGTATGTACTAAGAGGTAAAAAAAATATAGGCTACCGCGCGCACTTTAAAGAGCGCTTTGGTTTTATTAGCAAACACTTATTTAATAATAGCGCTAAACCGGTTGTGTTCCACTGCGCTTCTGTAGGTGAGGTGCTTGCTGCAGCGCCACTGATTAAAGCACTACAAAAACAACACCCGCAGTTTAATATACTTATTACCTGCAATACTCCTACCGGGCGTGCGCAAATTAGTGAACAATTTAAAAATACCGTGGCGTGTTGTTATTTACCTATAGACTTTGCAGGTTCGAGCGCTCGATTTTTAAAGCGCGTAAATCCACAAGCACTGTGTATTTTAGAAACTGAGCTGTGGCCTAATTTAATGGCAATAAGCCATAAAAAGAATATACCGGTATTAGTACTTAATGCTCGCCTAAGCGAAAAATCGCAACAGGGGTATCAAAAGGTGGCAGGCTTAACGCATATAATTATGCGTTCAATTTCAGTGCTTGCAAGTCATAATAAAAATGATGCTAAGCGCTTTATTGAACTTGGTTTACCCCCTTCAAAGAGCCATGTTACAGGCTCAATAAAGTTCGACATTACGCCAAGCAATGAGCAACTAACTAAAGTTGCAAATCTTAAAGCCGAGTATAAAACCAAAGAACGTTTTGTATGGGTAGCAGGCTCTACTCACCCGCTTGAACACGAAATGATATTAAACGCCCATCAGCAGCTATTAAAAAAATACCCTAATGCACTTTTAGTTATAGCACCGCGTCACCCAGAGCAATTTGATAAAGTAGCCGATACGCTAACTCAAAGCCCACTTAGCTTTAGTCGTCGCAGCAACAATAACTATCAAAACGAACAAGTACTATTAGCTGATACACTGGGCGAACTACAGTGTTTATATGGCGCAGCGAATGTAAGTTACATAGGCGGCAGTTTAATTCGCCGAGGTGGGCACAACCCACTAGAAGCTGCTGCTTTTTCGGTTGGTGTTATTACAGGCCCACATACGTATAATTTTGATCATATCTACCCTGAGCTAATTAAACTTAAAGGGGCTGTCGTTGTTGAAAATACCGATGAGCTTGCTAAACAATTAATTAATTTAAGCCAAAACACCAAAGCGTGCCAAAGCTTGGGTATTAAAGCGCAGCAATGTGTTGTAAAAAACCAAGGCGCCATTGAAAAAACATTAACCATTATAAATCAGTATTTAGAGCCAAAAGCATGACTCATCAAGCAATTGCCCAAACCCGCGAGTGGGTGTCATCTGTTATTGTAAAATATAACTTTTGCCCATTTGCCCGTAAAGAAGTAGAAAATAACTGTATTCATTATGTGCTTAGCCCTGCAACAAAAATTGATGACGCTGTAATGGACATGCTAGAGCAGTGTGTGCAGCTTGATCAAAATCCAGAGCGCGAAACCACATTAATACTGTTTGATAACGGCTTTAGCGATTTTGAAGACTTTTTAGATTTAGTCGATTTAGCCAATGCCTTACTGGTAGCACAAGGCTTTGAAGGTAAATACCAAATTGCTAATTTTCACCCCGATTACGTGTTTGCCGACAGCGATGAAGATGATCCGGCAAATTACACCAACCGAGCACCCTACCCTACACTGCATTTAATTCGCGAACTGAGTATGAGCGAAGCGCTTGATCACTATAACGAGCCTGAATCTATACCAGAGCACAATATAAAGCTTGCAAGGCGCAAAGGATTCGACTTTTGGCAGCAACTTTTAGCAAATATAAAAAAACCGAGCGCCTAAACGCTCGGTTTTAACTAATATGTTTAGCTGCTTGTATTACTTTTTAACCCAGTTACCATTCACTTCAATATAGTGGCCACTTTTGGTCTTTTCGATTGTTTTAGCTGCTGCAAGTGCTTCTACTTGTGCCAGCGATAAATCGTTCTTTTTAGCCAACTTTAAATACTGTGCTTTACGTTTAGCGTTAATTTCTTCAACCACGGCTTTTGCCTCGCTGTTTTGTACAACAAGCCCTAAGTAACCTGAGCTATCTTCACCCACTAAGCCTTGGTTTTTAGCATCATCTAAACTAATAGCCCACGCCGAAAACGACAAACATACCGCACTTACTAGAGTGGCAATACTTAATTTATTTTTTATAGTCATCATTTAGCTCCTAAAATAATTCACTGTCGTCACTGAATAAGTTATCGAGTTCTTTATCTACTTTTACTCGAATTTCGTGATCTACTTTTACATTTAGATTGATCGTTATCGGCTCTTTCGCTGCCACCTCTACTCTGTGGGTACATGCGCTTAAAGCGCTAATAGCAGCAAGTGCAATAACGGCCTTAATGCTCAACAAATTTTTCATCATTAGTTTCCTTTTTTAGAGTATTGCTGCTCAACTTTTTGCGTTATTTCGTCGCTCAGTCTAAGCGCTCTTAGCAACGTAAACACGTTTTCTTCGTGATTATAATTAAAGTTAACTTGTTGCTGCTCTGGCTCATTAAAGCCTTGTAAGTTAACACCTAAGTTTAACCAGCCATCACTTTTAAGCGCTACTGTACTATTAAGTTTTTGTATATCAAGGTTTTTGAGCAACCCAAGCACAGGTTGTAACTCTTGTTGCTGGCGCATAACAGCGTCAAATGCTTCGTTATTACTAATAATAAGCTTCCCTTGGCCTTGATTGGCTAGGCTGCCATTTTTTACCTCAACCCCTGTGTCATCAAAATAAAACGGCAACGACCCTTTTAGCCTACCTGTTAGGGTAATACCCGACTTATCGTCAAGCGTTATTAATTTACTGGCATCAACATTTTCAAACGTAACATTAGCTGTTTGCTGCTGCTTTAAAAGTGTGTATTTATCTAAAGAAAATTTACCACCAAAAATATCGCCTTCAACATCAAAGGCCTGCGCGCTATTATTAACCACTTTAATATTACCAGTGATACTTTTAACTACAGCGCCTGCACGTAATTCATTAAGATTAAAGGTAGTAGGGGCAACATTAAGCTGCCCTGAATCGTACTGCCCACCTAGCTGCATACTAAATTGATTAGCTAAGTAGTCGTTATACAGTGCACTGGTATCAGTCATCGTTAAAGTAAAATTTGCTTTTTGTAAATTTACATCACCACTTATACGCCCACCCAATTTTCCTTGGGTTAGCTGAGCTAACGGCTCAAATTGGCTAACGATTGAATTTAACGAAAGCACACTTTGCTGCGGTATAATCACTTCAAACGGATGCGCTACCTTTGAAACATGATGATTGGCCACCAGCTCAACACCATTTACAAATACATGATGAGACGCTTTAAGCGCGCGACTTTGCAGCCCAGTTGACGTTACGTTTATTGTATTTAAATCGATATTTGGACTAATGAGTGTATTTATTTGGGTGTTTGCATTTAAGTGAGCAAATAACTCACCCACACCTAAGTTTGCCCTTGCACTAAGGGTGTTATTAATACCAGTGAGTTTATATTCGTTGTATTGCACGCTTTTAAGCTTACTTTTAAGCGTTACTTTTGCATCGAGCTTTTCATTCATACTTGCTTCAAGGTTACCTGTGTAGCCGTTAAGAGCGCTGCCATAAGCAGCTGCGCTATCAACGCTTAACTCAATACGTGCACTACCTTCGGGCTTAAAGTCAATAAGTTGAGTAACTGTAAAATCTCCCTTGGCTTTAATATTATTAGCCTCAGCCGGTAAAAATTCAGGCAAAGAGTTAAGCGCAATATCGTAATTACCGCTTAATTGAGCGTTTTTAAGCTGCGTACTTAGCGTTATAGCGTCTATTTCATCTGTATGTAGTTGTGCTTTTAGCTGTGTGCGTGCGCTTTGTAACGGTGCAGCAGTATTTATAAACGTATCTGTAAACGTTATATCTATATTTTGCTTGGCTTGCTCTGCACTTTTGAGCGTTATTAACGGTAAGGTTAGGTTGTTATGTGCAACGCTAATTGGTTTAGCTAAAGCCCATTGCCAATTAAGTGGAAGCTGCTTTACAGCAAATGACTTGTAGGCACTTTCAGGAATAAGAGATTGGCAGTTATTACTAAGTTTTACATTGTTTTTAAGCTTGCTTGGGTCAAGCTCAAGGTTTTGGCTATTTAAATTATAGGTAGCACTTAGCACACCTTTGGAGCTGTTTGTTATATCGCAGCTTTGTATTTTATAGTCATACTGGGCTTGTAAATCACCAGTAAGGCTTGCCTCTACTCCGTTAAAGCTAAATGCCTGCGCTGCATTAAAGCTAAGTCCACTTAATAACTCATTATCTGTTTTAAGTAGCAGCTTCAATAATCCATCATTAACTTTAAGCTGCCCTTGTACCTTATTATTGTAAAGCGTTGCGCTTGCGTTTAAATCACCATTGACTACAAACTGGTTAAGAGTGGGCTCGGTGATATTTAGCATTAGCGGGCGCTTTAAAAGCGCACTGTGTATAGTTAAATGCTCAACTGTAATTGTTGGCCTTTTTTCAGGAAGCGCTAAATCTAAAATTGTGGCAGCAGTGCTTGTTTTACTACTTTGAGGAAATGGATTTACATTAAGTACTGCGTGTTTAACTTTAACATGCTTAGTATTAGCAGTAATACCTGTAAGAGCAAGCTCTTGATTTTGGTAACTTAGACAGGCTTTTTGTACGTGCACATTTAACTTACTCGTAAGCGAAAAATCTAAGCAGTTTAAAGTAACACCTGCTTTTTCAAGCTCAGGCGCTACAGCCCATTGTAATAGTGGCAAACGAAAGACATAGCCAAGCAAAACTATACTTAGCAACACAGCACCCATAATTAAACCAACGCGCTTTAACATACTGTCCTTATAAGCTTTTATTTATACTTTACAAACTATCGTAATTTTAAATCTACGCAATCAAAAAAGGCTGCACAGTGCAGCCTTTTTTATTTTACAGCTAGATTATGAATCTAACTTGTATATGTCGTTTTTAACCTACATTTTTACGTGCGTTGCGGAACATACGCATCCATGGGCTATCCTCTTTCCACTCATCTGGGTGCCACGAGTTAGCAACAGCGCGGAATACACGCTCAGGGTGCGGCATCATTACAGTGGCACGGCCATCAGTAGAGGTAATACCGGTAATACCCTCTGGTGAACCATTCGGGTTAGCCGGATATTGCGTTGTCGGGTTACCATAGTTATCTACAAATTTAACCGCAACAGTGCCGCTTTCAAGCGCAGCTTTAGTGGCGGCATCGTTTGCAAATTCTGCATGACCTTCACCATGAGATACAGCAATTGGCATACGCGACCCAGCCATTCCATTAAAGAACACAGACGGGTTTTCTTGTATTTCAACTAAACTGAAGCGAGCTTCAAAACGCTCTGACTTATTTGTTACAAAACGTGGCCAATGCTCAGTACCCGGAATTAACTCTTTCAATGTTGATAACATTTGACAACCATTACACACACCTAAGCTAAAGGTGTCTTCACGGTGGAAGAAGCTTTGGAACTGATCGCGTGCCATATCGTTAAACAATATAGACTTAGCCCAGCCTTCACCGGCGCCTAATACGTCACCATAAGAGAAACCACCACATGCCACTAAGCCTTTAAATTGCTCAAGGGTTAAACGCCCTTCGAGTATATCGCTCATGTGTACATCAACAGCGGCAAAACCAGCACGGTTAAACGCAGCAGCCATTTCTAAATGCGAGTTAACGCCTTGCTCACGTAAAATAGCCATTTGCGGCTTAGCGCCCGTTGCAATGTACGGTGCGGCTATATCTTCGTTTAAGTCAAAGTTAAGTTTTACATTTAAGCCTGGATCTTTTGCATCAAACTTGGCATCAAACTCTTGCTTAGCACAATCAGGGTTATCACGACGTGCTTGCATTTGGTACGTTGTTTCGGCCCAAATAGTACGTAATTCAGTACGACTATGATTAAGTACAGTTTGCTCACCGCGCTTAAATACAATGCTATCGTCGCTATTGAGCGAGCCAATCACGTGGCTAATTGCAGCAACACCGTGTTGCTCAAATACAGCATTTACGGCATCTAAATCGCTGTTAGCAACTTGGATTACCGCGCCAAGCTCTTCGTTATAAAGGGCTTCTAGATCTGCCCCGGTTAAACCAGCTAAATCAACAGTCACACCGGTGTGCCCAGCAAACGCCATTTCAGTTACCGTAGTAAATAAACCACCGTCTGAGCGGTCATGATAGGCAAGTAGCTTGCTATCAGCGACAAGTGCTTGCATGGCATTGTAAAAGCCTTTAAGTAGCTCAGGGCTGTCCACATCTGGAGTAACATCACCAAGCTGCTTGTAAACCTGTGCAAGGCTTGATGCCCCCAGTCGGTTTTTACCCGCGCCTAAGTCAACTAAAATAAGTGATGTATCGCCTTTATCAGTACGTAACTGCGGAGTCACTGTTTTACGCACGTCGTCAACACGACCAAAGGCAGTAATAATAAGTGATAACGGAGAAGTAACTGATTGCTCAGCACTATCATCCTCGTTTTTCCATGTCGTTTTCATCGACATAGAATCTTTACCTACAGGGATAGTTAAACCAAGCGCAGGACAAAGCTCTTCGCCCACCGCTTTTACAGCTTCGTAAAGGCCGGCGTCTTCACCAGGGTGACCTGCTGCAGCCATCCAGTTAGCCGATAGCTTAATGTTCTCTAGACTACCAATGTTGGCACAGGCAATATTGGTTAGTGACTCTGCCACGGCTAAACGCGCCGATGCACCGTAATTTAATAGTGCTGCCGGCGTGCGCTCACCCAGTGACATAGCTTCACCGTGGTATGTGTCGTACGTTGCTGCGGTAACTGCACAGTTAGCCACAGGTACTTGCCAAGGGCCCACCATTTGATCTCGTGCTACTAAACCGGTAACCGAGCGATCGCCAATAGTAATTAAGAATGTTTTTTCTGCAATAGTAGGTAAGCGTAATAAACGCTGAGCAGCCTCAGCTATATCAATCGTCTCTGCATCAATTGCCTTACCGGTAACTTGCTTTGAAGTTACATCGCGATGCATTTTAGGTGCTTTACCTAATAATACATCAAGCGGCAAATCAACAGGGCTGTTATCAAAGTGGCTGTCGGCAACAGTTAAGTGGCGCTCTTCTGTGGCTTCACCTATTACTGCGTACTGCGCACGTTCGCGCTTACAAATTGCTTCAAAGCGATCAAAGTCTTCAACAGCAACAGCCAGTACATAACGTTCTTGCGATTCGTTACACCAAATTTCGTGTGGGGCCATGCCCGGCTCATCGTTAGGAATATCACGTAGTTGGAATTTACCACCACGGCCACCATCATCTACAAGCTCAGGAAACGCATTAGATAAACCACCGGCGCCTACATCGTGTATAAACGCAATTGGGTTTTCATCCCCTAGTTGCCAACACTTATCGATCACTTCTTGGCAACGGCGTTCCATTTCTGGGTTTTCACGCTGTACAGAAGCAAAATCTAAATCTTCGTTTGATTGGCCCGATGCCATGCTTGATGCTGCACCGCCGCCTAAACCAATGTTCATTGCAGGGCCACCTAGTGCAATAAGTTTTGCACCTACTGGAATATCCCCTTTTTGAACATGATCAGCACGAATATTACCTAAACCACCTGCAAGCATAATAGGCTTGTGGTAACCACGCACCTCTTCACCATTGTGACTTGTTACTTTTTCTTCGTAGGTACGGAAGTAGCCTAATAAGTTAGGACGTCCAAACTCATTATTAAATGCCGCGCCGCCTAAAGGGCCGTCCATCATAATATCAAGCGCATTTACGATACGATTAGGTTTGCCAAAGTCGCTTTCCCACGGTTGCTCGTAACCCGGAATACGTAAGTTAGAAACAGTAAAACCAACTAAACCCGCTTTTGGCTTAGAGCCGCGGCCTGTTGCGCCTTCATCGCGAATTTCACCACCTGAGCCTGTAGCCGCACCTGAAAATGGTGCTATAGCTGTTGGGTGGTTATGGGTTTCTACCTTCATTAAAATTTCTATGTCTTCTTGATGATACGCATATTCACCTTGCGCATTCGGGAAGAAACGACCCGCTTTTGAGCCCTTCATTACTGCTGCGTTATCTTTGTACGCCGACAGCACATTTTCAGGATTGTGCTCAAATGTATTTTTGATCATTTTAAACAGTGATTTAGGCTGCTCAATACCATCAATTGTCCAATCAGCATTAAATATTTTATGACGACAATGCTCTGAGTTTGCTTGGGCAAACATAAATAACTCTATGTCGTTAGGGTTACGGCCTAACTTTTTAAAGTTTTCTACTAAGTAGTCTATCTCGTCATCAGCAAGCGCAAAACCTTGTTCAACGTTTGCCGCAGCCAATGCTTCGCGCCCGCCACCTAAAATGTCAACTGATGACATTTCGCGAGGTGAGTCATTGCGGAATAATTGCGCTGCAGAAGCAAGTTCGCTATGCGTTGCCTCAGTCATACGGTCGTGTAATAACGCCGTTACTTGAGCAAGCTGATCTGCACTTAGTTCACCTTCTACGTAATAAGCAATACCACGCTCAACACGGTGAACCTGTTTAAGGCCACAGTTATGCGCTATGTCGGTTGCTTTAGATGCCCATGGTGAAATGGTGCCAGGGCGAGGGGTAACTAAAATAAGTGTGCCAGCTGGGGTATGCTCGGCAATAGTTGGACCGTAAGTAAGTAGTTTTTCAAGCTTAGTTTGCTCATCAACACTCAAAGGCGAGGTTAAATCGGCAAAATGTGCATACTCGGCATATACATTGGTGACTGGAAGTTGCGATAGTTTGCAACGCGCTAAAATTTTATTAACTCTGAACTCTGAAAGTGCTGGTGCACCACGAAGGATCAACATAGATAATTTCATCCGGGGTTAGGGATTGAACGATATTTTAGGCGGGCATTATAGTCTATGTAGCACCGAGTTTTAACTCCAAATTGCGCTTTTCAGAAAATTAACTTTTTATTTATATAAACAGTAGCAAAATTACCAATAAAAGCTAAACGCTAAGTGACGCCATAGTGAAGTTTTGGTATAACGGGGTATGAGCTTTATGGGGCGGTTAATGTTGAAAGAAAAGCTAATAATTATCATCACTTTAGTTATGTTGTTGTGTGCGTGTAATATGCAGGAGCAACAAACTCAACTTGCCCAAATTAAAGCACAAAATAAAATACGTGTAGGTACCCTTGCCAGTGCCAGCAACTACTACCAAGCCGTGCAAGGCGAGCAAGGTTTTGAATACGAGCTATCTCAAGCTTTTGCCGACTACCTAGGTGTTGAACTAGAAATAGTGCCGTTTTTTAATTTATCCGATATGTTTGAGCGCCTTGAAAGCGGCGATTTAGACTTAATAGCCTCAGGACTTACCTACAACAAAGTACGTGCACAGCAATATCGCTATGGCCCCACTTACAGAACAATTAGCCAAAAGTTGGTTTATAAACAAGGTCGAGTTCGCCCACGCGAATTTGACGACCTTGATGGAAACTTTACAGTTATAGCCAAAAGTAGCCACTCTTTAACCTTACAAAAAATAAAAAAGAGTAACCCAGATTTAACCTGGCAAGAAACCGAAGAACTCGATGAAGAGGAGCTTTTACAAGCCGTTATCGATGGCGAAATAGATTACACCCTCGCCGACTCACACACGCTTTCGCTGTTTAGACGTTACCACCCAAATTTAAGTATTGGCTTTTCAGTTACCCGAAATGACCCCATAGCTTGGATCCTTAATAAATCAAAAGATGATTCGCTTTATGCACTGCTAGTGCCCTTTTTTGGCGACGTAAAACAAAGTAACCAGCTGTATGTGCTCGAAGAAAAGTACTTTGGGCACGTACGCCAGTTTAACTACGTTAATACGCTTGCATACATAGAAGCTATAAAA
The DNA here is from genome assembly GCF_028598715.1 of Pseudoalteromonas sp. GABNS16E. Lineage (NCBI taxonomy): Bacteria > Pseudomonadati > Pseudomonadota > Gammaproteobacteria > Alteromonadales > Pseudoalteromonadaceae > Pseudoalteromonas > Pseudoalteromonas sp. GABNS16E. The sequence goes on along the minus strand of NZ_JAQREZ010000022.1, from coordinate 5,406 downwards.
GAAACACTCCCCACTTACAGGCCTTGGTTTGAGCAATATGCAGGTAGCCTTGACTGGCGCTTACTTGCTGCGCTTAGCTACCAGGAATCTATGTGGAACCCTCGCGCTAAATCGCCTACAGGTGTAAGAGGCATTATGATGCTGACACGCAGTACCGCTAAACAGGTGGGCGTAACAAATAGGTTAGAGCCAGAGCAAAACATCCGTGGCGGAGCTAAATACTTAGCTAAGCTCGTTAAACGCATCCCCGATAGAATCCCGCAGCCCGATAGAACTTGGCTTGCACTGGCAGCCTATAATGTAGGTTGGGGGCACGTTAACGACGCGCGCATTATTACCGAACAACAAGGGGCGAGCCCTGATAAATGGGCCGATGTTAAAAAGCGCTTACCACTTTTAATCAAAAAACGTTATTACCGTAAAACCCGTTACGGCTATGCACGTGGCGATGTTGCGGTAAAATATGTTGATAACATTCGCAGGTATTACGATGCACTTGTATGGCTTGATGAAAATAATGCCCTAGCGCCAGAGCCAGAACCTGAATCAGAACCTGAAGCACCTAAAGTTGAAAAAGCAGCTCAGCCAAGCAAAAAGCCTGTAAACAACGATAAAACCGAACCTACCCCTTCACTTTCACCTGAAGAAAAAAGTAAGCAAGGTGAAAATAACACGCAGCAGTCTCAGTAAAGCGTTTATATTTACGTTTTAAATGGGCTGCTCAGGCCTGTGAAACATTAAAATGTGGGCATTAAACGATTCTTTCCTCGTTTTAGCAGGCGCTAATTTCCCCTTCAGGCCTAACCACTCTAGTAACTAAATTAAAAATCTGTTTACTTGTCATGAAATGATCACTAATGTGTGTTTATAGTATATTTACCTGATTTTTAATATATATCTTGTGCCTTTCTCACTCTCACGCATTAGGAGAACACATGCTAAAACGTAGACGCACGCAAAAACTAAAACGCAATATTATTCATTCAACAGCCACCAGACGTCGTATTATGCTGCGTAACTTACATAAAAAAATTATTTGGCGTCGTCGTATGTTTGCTATGCAGCAAATGATAGAAGTAGATTCAGATAAGGCTAACTAGTCACTAATTTGACGAGCTGCTTTTTTAGCCGCTTTAATTTGTTCTCGGCGTTGTTTAAAAAACGCCGAAATAGTACTCCCACAGGTTTGACCAAGCACCCCACCTAATACTTCTACTTGATGGTTCAGCCTCGGCTCTTGCAATAAATTCATAATAGATCCAGCCGAGCCTGTTTTAGCATCAGGCGAACCGTAAACAAGGCGCTTTATTCTGCTATGCACTAAAAGCCCCGCACACATAGAGCATGGCTCTAACGTAACGTACAAAGTGCAATCAATTAAACGGTAATTATTTAAAGCTCTCCCTCCTTCACGCACTGCAATCATTTCAGCGTGCGCAGAGGGGTCATTATCAGTAATTGAACGATTATAACCCGCTGCAATAAGCGTGTTATCTTTAACAAGGACAGCTCCTACCGGAATTTCGCCCAATTGCTGCGCCTTATTGGCATAAACTAATGCCTGCTCCATCCAATACTCATCGCTTTTAAGATCGTTCATAGTGCTTACTTTAAATAAATTTTCTTTCGGTATTATATCAACTTGCCTGTTTAAAATGCGTAATTGATTAAATTATTGCAAAAATAAAACAAAATAATGTGGTTTATCGTGGCTCATAGAGTGTGATTTACGCTATAATCTCACGCTTTTTTTATTTAGCTCACAACACAGGTAGCAAATGAAATTTCCTGGACGCCGCAGACATAAACATTATTTTCCAGTGGAAGCTAAAGATCCACTTACTAATCAGCTAAACGCAACTGAGCGATTACAACGTAGCTACATTACGGGGATCGATCAGATCGTTGTTGATATTGAAGCCAAAGTCGATCAGGCTTTTTTAGATGAGTTTCAACTTCGCCGAGGAATGTCGCAAGTTATTGATAGCGATATTACTAACGCACTTTACGACCGTTTAAAACTAAACGACATGGTTGATTACGAATTTGCCGGTGGCACCATTGGTAACACAATGCATAACTACTCTGTACTAGCAGATGACCGTTCAGTATTGCTCGGTGTCATGAGTGAAAACATAAAAATTGGCAGCTATGCCTACCGCTTTTTATGTAACACATCAAGCCGCGTTGATTTAGACTATTTACAACCTGTCGATGGCCCTATTGGCCGTTGTTTTACCTTAATTGATGAAACAGGCGAGCGTACATTCGCAATTAGCGCCGGTTTAATGAATCACTTAAAGCCTGAGTCTATCGATAAACACTTAATTGAGCAGTCATCAGCACTCGTGATCAGCGCCTACCTAATGCGTACGCAGGGTGATGAAACAATGACTGAAGCAACCATGCAAGCAGTTAAATACGCTAACGATGCAGGTGTACCGGTAGTTTTAACACTCGGCACTAAGTTTTTAATTGAGCAAGATCCAACCTGGTGGGCTAACTTTGTAAACGAGCATGTCGATATACTTGCCATGAACGAAGAAGAAGGGCTAGCAATTACTGGCTTTGAAGACCCGTTATTAGCCGCAGACAAAGCACTTGACTGGGTAGACTTAGTTATTTGTACCGCTGGCGAAAAAGGCTTATTTATGGCCGGTTACGTTGATGAGAGCTTTAAACGTGCAACCGAGTACCCATTATTACCAGGTGCCATTGCCGATTTTAATCGCTATGAGTTTTCTCGTGCAATGAAAAAATCCGATTGCGAAAACCCGATAAAAGCGTATAGCCATACGGCGCCATTCATGGGTGGGCCTGATTCAATCAAAAACACCAATGGTGCTGGCGATTGTGCGTTGGCTGCCGTGTTACACGATTTATCAGCAAACGTTTATCATAAGTTAAATGTCGCTAACTCAGCAAAACACGAACAAAAGGCCATTACCTACTCTTCTCTTGCACAAATTAGTAAGTACGCTAACCGCGCAAGTTACGAGGTATTAGTACAGCACTCTCCACGTTTATCACGTGGGTTGCCAGAGCGCGAAGACTGCCTAGAGCAAGTGTACTGGGATCAATAAATAGGGAACTGTGCGTGCTCCCTATTGCGGTATTTTAGAAAATCGAAATATCGAGCTTTTTAGATAGCAGCTCTAATGCTGCTATCCCCGCCACCGAGTTACCAAATTCATTAAGCCCTGGTGAATATACTGCCACTGTAAACTTACCCGGTAATACCGCTAATATAGTGCCTGACACACCCGACTTACCCGGCATACCCACTCTGTAGCCAAAGTCACCTGCCGCATCATATAAGCCGCTGGTAAATAAAATCGAATTTAATTGTTTATTCTGGCGACTACTCAAAACGCGCTTACCCGAGCTGTAATCAACCCCTTTATTCGCTAAAAAGTTATACGCTCTAGCTAACTCAATACAGTTAAGCTCAATCGCACAAAAATTGAAGTAAGACCAAAGTACATCATCGACGTCATTCTCAAAATTACCAAACGACTTCATTAAATGCGCCATTGCTGCATTTCTATGCCTAAACTCGTATTCAGAATTAGCCACTTTTTTATCAATCACTATTGCACTATTACCTGCAAGTAGCCTAAACGTTTCAAGCATTGAGTGGCGAGGTGCTGATAATCGACTGTACAAAGCATCGCACGTCACAATCGCGCCAGCATTAATGAAAGGATTACGTGGTACGCCTTTTTCAAACTCTAATTGCGTAAGAGAATTAAACGCGGTTCCTGAGGGCTCTTTGCCTACCCGATGCCATAGCTCGTCGCCATAGCGCTGTAGCGCCATTGTAAGCGTCATTACTTTAGAAACTGACTGAATAGTAAAACGTTTTGAGCAATCACCCGCACAAATGGTTTCGCCATCAGTGGTATAAATAGCAATAGAAAACTGCTCGCTAGAAACCTCAGCAAGTGCAGGTATATAGTCCGCAACCTTACCTTGTGATAACAAAGGGCGCACTTCGTGTGCTATTTCATCTAGTACAGTTTGGTAGTCAGCAGTGGGCAATTGACACCTCTATTTTGGCATTTATAAAAATTTGATTTTAACACGCACAACTTCTGCACGCCTAGCTATGTTACATGAATAAAATAGCAGATAAGCATGAACTTAATGTTTATTTTCAAAGTGATATTTTCTATATCAAAGCAATACTAATCCGCAATAAGCCTTAATCATTTTGCGGGGCTATAAAAAACTGATTACACTGAGCACGATGTGTGCCGTGACTTTCCCTATAATGGCTTAGCTTTCTATAAGGATACTAATGTTATGGCTCAAAGAATTTACAGGGGCGGGCATTACAAAGACTGAGTTAGCATGAGATCTTGGCTTTTTATTAAACTCCAGATAGCAAAAAACCCGCTACATCGCTGTAACGGGTTTCTTTAATTTGAATCCTGGCAATGTCGTAGTGCCCACAGCGGTGGAGAGTCACATAGCAAATGCTACACTATCGTTGGCCGGGGCTCGCCTTCGAGCTATTCGTTTGATGTATAGGAATACAAATGCCGCGGCGTACAGGAGCGGCCACTACTGAGTTTGGCATGGGCTCTTGGTTACTTACTAAACCCCAGACAGCAAAAAACCCGTTACATCGCTGTAACGGGTTTCTCTTAACTAATTCCTGATAATGTCGTAGTGCCCACAGCGGTGGAGAGTCACATAGCAAATGCTACACTATCGTTGCCGGGGCTCGCCTTTGAGCTGTTTTGTTTGACTACTGAGTTTGGCATGGGCTCTTGGTTATTTACTAAACCCCAGACAGTAAAAAACCCGTTACATCGCTGTAACGGGTTTCTTTAATTTGAATCCTGGCAATGTCCTACTTTCACATAGCAAATGCTACACTATCATCGGCGCTGTTTCGTTTCACTACTGAGTTCGGCATGGGGTCAGGTGGGTCCAAAACGCTATAGTTACCAAGAAAATTCTGTTCAATTTTCTTATTTTTATTTATTAAGCTTTAAGTCCTTCGACTGAATTTGGAGCCTGGCAATGTCCTACTTTCACATAGCAAATGCTACACTATCATCGGCGCTGTTTCGTTTCACTACTGAGTTCGGCATGGGGTCAGGTGGGTCCAAAACGCTATGGTTACCAAGCAAATTAGGTGCAAAGGAGTAATGATAAGCACGTAGTGCTACTATTTCCTTTGCGCAAGGTGCCTCTACTTTAACGCTACGCGCTAAGAGTCACCTCATAAATTTGGAAAACTCTGATAATATTTTTTAAGTCTAAGTATCTATCTACTTTAGCTATTAACTTCTGTCGCTTGTTTCTGTCACAAAACGCGTTTGGCGTTGTATGGTTAAGCCTCACGGGTAATTAGTACAAGTTAGCTTAATGGCTCACACCACTTCCACATCTTGC